>JAISZQ010000259.1 GCA_031269165.1 Spirochaetaceae bacterium | reverse complement strand
CGTCCCCAGCACCGCCGCCCCTTTCAGCGCGTTACTCACCGTCCCGAGGCTCGCGTTCGCCCCGCCTGTCCCGATGTTCATGCTCATACCGTCTTTCCCCAGATGCAGTTCCAGCAGCCCTGAATTCAGTGCCCCTCCGGTCAGGTCAGACAGATTCAGCACATTCAAGTTAAAACTCCCCGTAGCCGCGTAATTTACCGCTTCCCCGGCCATACTGCCAACGAAATTCGCAAAATTCCCCGCGTTTATTTTATTTGCTACAGAAAATCCCGCGTGCGTGTTTACCGTTTTGTCGTTTATGGCCCCCAGCAGCCCGCCGGTTGCCGTCTGCGTCGCCTGTACCGCGCTGTTCACCAGCCCAGCCTGTATGCTCTTGCCAAACGCCTCATCGTCAAACCCGAAGCCCTTCCCCGACGAGTAGGTAACAGAGCTTATCGCGCTCGTGGCGATATTCGTCATCGTTCCCTGCATAAAGCCCATCGCCGTCTGTCCAATTGTCTTGTCAAGCCCCGCCGTCATCCCGTTCACCGCCGCGTTCGCTCCGCTAAACAGCCCCTGCATCCCCGCGCTTACCGCCGTCGACAACGCCTTCTTTCCAAACTCCACACCCACTTCCCGCGGATCCTTGCCGTTTGCTATGTCCATTATAGCAAACACCGCGTCGTCCAGCAAGCCCCCTGCGCCTCCCAGCGCTATCCCGACCGCTATATCCGCAATCCCCCTCAGTGTCGGTGCCTTGAACCAGCTGTTCCGGTCGTCCCACAGGCTCTTGTCCCACGGCGCGACTCCCATCGCCGCTATCCCGTTCCCTTCAACGGCGTAGTAGTAATCAAAGTACTCCATCAGCCGCCCCATCTCGCCGGCCGGATCCCCCAGAAAATACTCCCCAAGACTCTTGTCGGGTGTCGCCCCGTCCCGCATTTCCGACTGGTACCCGATGTGCTTCCCGAACGTCCCCGCTCCCTCCTTGCTCCGGCTCGCCGCCGCCACACGGTTCTCTTCAGGTGTCCCGAAAATCACCTCCGATATCCCGGTCACCTCGTCTTGCAGAAGCGCGATAAGTACCCGCACCGAATACCCGTCCAGTTTCTCTATCCGGTCCTGGCTCATATCCGTTTTTAACTCCACCGGGCGGCTGTAATACCGGTAGGCTTCCACCGTCTGGGATTCCGTGACGGCCGCGTCGAACAGTGTCGAGCCGACGATAATATCCTTCTGATACGTGTTCCCACTCCGTGTCCACTGCCCGCGCAGTTTGAACGTCTCGTCCATGCTTTTGTCAAAGTTGCGGTTCGCTCCGTCCACGCTGTCTTTCAGCCCTTTTACCGCCTCTTCCGCCGCCAGACGCACCATCTCCGCAAGACGCTTTATCTCCCGCTCGGACAGCGCGTCGCGGGCCTCCCGCGCCAATACCGCCGCTTTCACCTGAATACGCCCCGTGTCCAGCATCGCCGCCGCGCTTAACCCCCGCTGTACCTGCGTGGAAACGGTGTTCGCCTGTCCCGCTGCCGCCCGGAACGCGCTCTCAAGGCTGGTTATCCCCGCGCCGCTCAAAATCTCCGCAAGAATGCTGCCGGAACGCGCCGCCGCGTCGTCAACAAGCATCCCGCTTGGGCTGTACGTGTCCCAGATGCGGGACGCGCTCTCCATGCCCGCAGCCGCAAACAGCGCGGCGGACGAAGCGTCACCCGCCGCCTCGGATGCCCGGCTTATCCATTCTTCTTTCTCCAACAGCCCCGCAAGATACGCCGCGTCCCAGTTCCCGCTCACCCGCTCGTACTCGCCGATAAAGGTGTCCCGCCATTTCGTATAGGCCGCCGCCATGTTTTTCATGCCCGCGTCCCAGTCGGCAAGCCCGCGCCGCTGAATCAGCCCGGCCGCCTCCGTGTAAGACTGCCGTTTCTGCGCGATGTCAAGAAGCTGCGCCTCCCACTCGCCGGACCGGGCGGCCCACTCCGCGTTATAACGCGCCGCATACGCCCGGTCTGTCAGGCCAAGATAATCCTGGGCCAGCGTTATATATTCCTTGCCAAACGCCGCCCCGTCGATGGTTATGCCCTGAAAATTCTCCATCGTGACGGAGGCTATGTCCGAAAGCAGCCGTTTCTGCGCCGCCGCCTCCGCGCCGAACGCTGTGGACGCGGCGGCCTCCAGCGCCGCCTCATCCGCCTGCCCGTCTACATACCGGCCGAACACGTCGCGGTACTCCGCGTACTCCCCCTGCCGCGCCCGCTCGTCCCCGGCCCACTCGTCTTCGAGGGACCGCTTTATGTTTTCTTTTTCCCGCCGTGTCCATGACGCGGTTCCCTCAAGAGCCTCGGCGGAATTGGAATAAACGCCCTCCCATGTTTCATCCGCCTCTAAATCAGTCCACGAGCGTTTTATTTCACTGATAACGTCCGCCTCGATTCCGGCCTCTTTGAGCGACGCCTGTATGAGCGTCCAGTTCGCGTTCTCGCCCTCTTCCGCTTCGCCGATAAGCGTTGCCAGCCGGTCGCAGGATTTGTGGTAGGCTTTGAGCTTCGAGTCAATCGCCGCAAAATTGCTGAATACGGTGCTCTGGGTTTCGCCGACTATTTTCGCGTATTCGTCAGCCTGCGTGTCCAGTCGGCGCATGGTTTCCCTGCCCATGTCGCGCTCGTACAGCAACGAAAACCCCACCACCATTAACATGATCCCGTGTCCTATGGTCCAAGGAACGACCATGAGCAGAGCCCCGGCAGTAACCATAGCGTTGCCGGTCCGGCTATAGTAATTTTGTTTCCTCCGTTGCGAATCCCGCAACGATTCATACACCTGCGCGTCCGTCCGGCTGAATGACGGGGAAACCGTCTCGCCCAAGAGCGTGAGGATCGTCCAGAATTCGATGTCCTCCTTCTCCTCCTTGCTGAGACTATCCCATATTTTTTGCTGTTCGGCCTCAACCCATGCGTAATCCCCTTCCGCCGATTTATAAACCTTGCTCCTTGAGTCCATATACATGCGCCCAAGCCCGCCGTATTCACTGACCGCCGTCTGGTCTCTTTGGTATCTTGGCAAGGAACTATGAGCAAACGCGCTGTTCCCCGAATCTTCCGTGATTTTGCGGAGCAGGTATTCCCGCGCCAGCGTCATCGTGTTAAACCCGGCGCCGCCCGGATACCGTGCGGCAAGCCGTTCCGTTAACTCACGCACGCTCAATTCAAACGCCGAAACATTGTTCGTCTCGTTTTTCGTTGCCGGAGCCTTTTTGTCAGGCGCTTCCGGCGTCAGAAATTCCGTCAGCGAAGACACGCCGCTTTCGTCCGTCAGGGTTATTTCAAAACGGTTCGCGTTCGCAAAATGAAAGGCGAGTTTGCCGTTTTCAACGGTGATAAACTGGTTAATGGTGTTGGATTCGTCTTCTGTTTCCGGGCCGTTGAAATCCGCGGTGTGGCTTATTCCTCCGGTTAACTCACGCAGGGAATTGAGATAATCGCTGTACAAGTTTTGATTTCTCACCGTCTCCTCGGCGATCGCCTTGTTCAGGGCCGCAGATGTTTTTACCGCAGTCATCATCCGGGCAAAACTCATCTTGTATTTTTCATAAATCTCCTGATACTCTTTATCCTGATACGTCCGCACCGTTTCGCCTGAATCATACAGACTGACAAGCGCGTCGAGGGCCGCTTCCGCATTGCGAAGCCGTTCTCCGCTGTAGGCACGTTCGGCGGCCGGTTCCCGATACTCGGTTTCGCCAGACAAGCCTTCTCCGCCCGACGCGAGGTAGGCCGTGCTTGCCCACCGCTTGATCGCATCTTGTTTTTCATATTCGAAGCGTTTTTCTTCCATTATTACAAAGGCTTCTTTGGACGCCTCGTAGTACACCTCATACGCTTTTCCGGTTTCCTCAAACGCCGCCACCGCCTTGTTTATCTCCCCAAGCAACACCTCATACCGCGCTTTCTGCCCGGTAATTTCTTCTAATTTTTCTTGAACGCGCAGTTGCTTTTCCGCTTCACCCTTTTTCGCAAGAACAATACTCGCGCCGTTTTTCAGAAGCTCGCCCTGAAGCGCATCCTGTGTATAAAAATAGTTGCCGAGATCGAATGCCGCATTCTGGTAAATTTCCGTATACTGGTAATCCGCCGGTTTTAAATCATCGTCCGTCCACACCCGATCCGCTTCCGTCATATAGAGGCGCACGGTTTCCGCATAGGCGGTAAGCGCGTTTTGGTCTTTTACCGTGTCGTAATACAAAAATGCGTCGTCGAGTTTCTTTCCCTCAAAATCAAGCCTTTCAAAAGCATCAATCAAAAAGCCGTTCAGCATGGGAACAGCGCCTTTGATCTCATCGCTTGGTTCGTCAGTTTTATCGGTGGCCCCCGGTTTCAGTTTTTTTTCTTCATCGGTAACGCCGTTGTTGTAATTTTCAAACACGTTGTTGCTTTCCGTCACCGGCTCGGTAATATAATACCGCCAGTGTTCCTTGTCGCCGTCCACGAGGGCCTGCATTTTTTCTTCCAAAGCGTTCTGAGCCGCCGCGATACTGAGCACGTTTTGCCGCTTGTTTATTTCTTTTTGCAAAGCTGCAACATAGCCACCGACAGCCTTTTGAATCATCGCGCTGAAATAATCTTTATGCCCGCCTTCGCTTCCGAATAGTGCCGTAATGAAGGCGTCGCCCCAGTTCCCAAACGTGTGTAAATCGGCGAGTTCAACGGCCCTTTCCACGTTCCCATTCTGTACTTTCAGCGCCCAAGTAAAAAGATCGCCTGAAACATCATACCCGTAATACCGCGTCTCTTTGTCGATGGTCTCTTTGAACAATCGCGCTGTTTCAATGATCGCGCCGGACACCTCCCGTGCGGCGAGTTCCGCTTCAAACCCGGCATCGTCCTCCATAAATGCGAAATACTTCAAACGCGCCAGTACAATCGACTCGGTAAGCGCGTTCACCGTCTCGCCGTTGCCGCTGAAAGACAAAACATTGTTTGTCAAATCAACGTTTTCAAGCCGGGTTTTGGCCCATATTTCCTCCGCGCTTTCGTAAACCTCCAGTTCCAGGGCGTCGATCACCGTCTCCACATCGGAAGCATCTTCAAGTTGCCCCGCGAGCGTATAGATGAGAAAACGGGACGGTATCACAAACAACGCGCCGTACCTGTCTTTCCACTCCGACAACACCTCTTTTACCCAGACAAACTCAGACTCCTCTGTCGTGTCCACCGGATCTTCGGGATCAGAAGTTTCCGGTTCGACAGGCTCCATGCTCAATATCTCGATAATAAGGCTAACTATGGAGGGAATCTGAGCGTAAAAAGACGAATCGCTTGCAACAAGCCCGCTTTCCTCAAGGAAAAGCCACGAATTGATCACTTCTTTTTCATAATCACCAAACGTGTTCTCGCGGTCATACGTCGTGAACCCGTCAAACGACCGGATGTTTTCCTGCTCGACAATTTTTTCCGCAGCCCGTTCAAGCGATGCCTCCCAGACACCGTCGTCCGCGTAAGCGTACTGATCCCGGTACTGCCCCAGATTACCCTTTATTTCTGACCGCTCCTGCCGTTCCGCCTCCGTGTAAAGCGTCCCTAACTCGGCCGCAATCCTCTTTGCCGCTTCATTTTTCAGATCATCAATGGAAAACGGCGGAAGCGCGACACCCAAGTCGATCGCCGCGCAGAGGTACCGGGCGCTCTCCGTGTCCTGTTCCGCGATAAACCCGTTTATCTTTTCCGCAGCCTCTATCTTTTCCAAATCGGCCGCTATCGCGCTCAAAATACCTTCCTGATCAATCACCGGATTAAAACCGGAGTCTTTCATTTTGGCCGCAAGATACTCGGTAAACGCCGCCTTCCACGACCGCGCCTCACCGGAAAGAAACCCCGGCAACGCGGAAAACTCCTCGTCCAGAGCCGCAAGGAATCTGGCAATGTTTTGGACAATATCCCCCTGAGCATAGAACAGCGCGGTTGCCGTTTCCCGTGGTGACGGCAGGAGATACCCCTCCATCGTGAGCCCCCGTTCCGCATACAACCGACGGAGGTTCCGCACCGCCCTTTCGCCATTGTACTTCGCCACCGCGTTGGACAAGTTCCCCGCATAATCCAGCGCCTCGATCATCGCCCCCAGCGTGGTTATGGATGCGTCAAGTTCCGCGATGAGGTCAGCGTCGTACTCTTCTCCTTCCACCATCCTAGTCTTTTCAAGGGACGCCGCCTCTTTCTTTGCCGCCTGCTCATGTTCCAGCCGATCCCGGATAGCGGTATCGTAAAAACCTTCCATAAAATCTTCGTTGGAACCCTCGGAACCCTCCCCGTCTTCAGGGAAAGGCTCTATCCCTAACGCGCCGGAATACCAGTCTTCAAGCGAATCTGCGGACAAGAGCGCAAGGGCCTGTTCTTTCTTCTCGCCCTCCCATTCCGTCACGATTTCTTTTAACAACGCGCTCGCCCCGTCAAGGGCCGCCAAATCGTAATACCGGGCCGCGTGTTCCAGATAGGACGCATACACCGCCTCTGTCCCGGCCGCTTTTATCGCCTTGTTGTTCTCTATCAACACTTGGTATGCGTTGGAAAACTCATGGGCGAAAAAACTGCTGTCGTCGGTCATATATGCCGCCATCAGTTCCCCGTATTCGGCGTAAAGCGCGTTGAGTTTCGCATTGGCCTCGTTCAAGGCGGCGGAAGCCTCGTTTAAGTCCTCTTTCGCGGCGAGGATTTCCGCCCCTTCTTCCGTCAGCCTCGACTGCGCCTCGCGGTATGCGGCAAGCGCGTTGTCGTAGTCCGTCCGCACCTTTTCCCAATCGGACACGAGATCCCCCGCCGTCGCGCGATCCCCGGTGAAAAGATTCGCGTACTGTTCTACCGCCTCTGCTATCGCGTGTCTCTTTTCCCAATAATTCTTTACTGCCTCGGCGCGGATCAACTCAATCTGATACTCGTCAAGAAAAAAATCCTCGCTGCTAAACGTGTCGTTCAGCACGTCAACAAGACCGCCTGCGTTTTTCCCTATTACCAGATCAAAATCATGCTGGAGGCTGTTTCGCGCTTCCACCGCTTTGGCCATATAGGTCTTATACAAATCCGACCACAGTTCCATCTCCCGGTAGCGGTCCATTCTGCCGATCAGTGCTTCCGCAAAGGGCCTTTCCTCGTCTGTTTTCACGAGAGTATTATTGAAAAACCCCTGGAGTGCCGCCTTCACGTTCTCGCTGGTTATCTCCGTCGGGCGCAGTGCCTGTAACGCCGCGAGAAGCTCATTATTCCGCTTTATTTCCGCCCTATATCGCGGATTTTCGGTCCACTCCCAGTACGTCTCCTCTTCCGATCCCCAATAATAGCCCGACCCGGAATATTCGCCTTCGCCCTTGTATCTGGTTCTCTCAACCCGGATATACCGCTCGTTTTTAATGTTCTGGATTTCGTTTTCCAGCCGGACCAGTTCCCCGGCAAGTTCGTTTTTCACCCACGCATCAAACGCCGCGCTCCCGGCGGGCGGATACTCATCTTTGCCCATACCCCCGGCCCAAAACTGAATGTTCTCGACCGCTGCGGAAACCACCGTCCCGCTCGTGATATACATCTCAAGATAGGCCCCGGCCCGCGCGCTCCCCGCCTCGCGCCGTTCCAGCACGTCCTTGTCAAATTCTTCTTTTGCTTGCCGGATAGACTCCCTCAGTTCCGCTTCCGCATTGATAAAGAGTTGTTCCCCCGCCCGAAAAAGTTCTTCCGCCTTTACCGCCCATTTCTGCTGTTCGGCTTGCAGCGTGTAAAACGCCTCGGCCCACGCCGCCTCTCCTTCCTCGTAACGTTGTCCGGCATCCTGCTCCCATTCTATACGGCGGACAAAAAACCGCTCTTCCGCATCCTCCCACGCCTGCAATCCCCGTTCAAACTGAATCCGGTACGCATTAAGCCAATCTTCTCCGCCGAGACTCAAATCTTCCGCGCCGCCCGACAGCGCGTTTATCCGTTCCTCCAGCGACGCAATCCCCTGTGCCACGATGTACTCGGTCTCCGCTATGACCTCCCGCGAGATAACCTCCGCCGCTTCCCCTTCGCTCCTGCCGCGCAGACTGTAGACATCCAGCGAGCGTTTTGCGATAAAAAGCGTCTCTTCCCGCGCCATCTCGCGGTTAAATTCGTTTATCAAGCCCCAGCGTATCTCTTCCGCATAGAACCCGATTTCCCGGCCCAGTGCCTCGCTCGCCCCGTTTTCGCCGAGATAAGCCGCCAGTTCGGGAAACAGGCCGTCAAAATGGTATTCCGCCGTGTTCCCCGCGCCGACCTTTTCCCGCCACGCCAGAACATCCTCCGCAAGACTCTCCGGCTGGTACTTGATGACGGGGTCCCCGCTCTTTTCATCAATCTTTACGTTCCCCGCTTCGTCATGCTCGTACAACAGTTCGAGATTCGCCGTGCGAACCGCTTCCCGCGTTTCGCCGCGTGTCTTTGCCGATTGGACGAGGAAAAATTGCCCGGCAAGGTACGCAACGTACCGCCTCTGCAATTCCTCCTCGCCCCATTCGATCACCTCTTCACGCGCCTCGGCAAACATCGCCGCATCCGCAAACAATTCCGCCGCGTACCGTTCCCACGCGCTTACCGCGAACGAAAGCCCCTCACGGGCCGTTTCCCGCCACCGTTCAGGCGACGCCTCCCGGTCCGCCCGCTCAAACTGATAATCGAACACGCTCCGGTCGAAACCCGCTTTTTCGCCTAAGCCCGCAAGCCCTTCTGCCGGAACCACGCCCGCCGTCATCACGAACAGCAACACCCCCGCGATGACCCGATTAAATCCGATTCCCTCTCCTGGGAATTTTCGTGTTTTTTTCATTTTGTCCCCCGTTATTGGTGAGAGACTCTGTCCCGCTACGCAGGACTCCTTTCCCTAAACTATGATTGTTTCGTCAAATAGTACGCCTTCGGCTTCCTCTCGCCGTCCGTACACCTATATGTATGCGATTGTGTTGCCGTTTTGCTTTAGTCCGGGCCGTTTTTTCTTGCAAATTAGTGAAAAATTTTTCAGAATTTCGTGTTTTCGGCAAAAATACCGCGCCCGGCCCCGGCTGTTCCCTTTTCCCGAATGTAAATATTTTGATATATGTGCATTTATTGACAGGACGTTTGACGACCCTTCAGGGAATGGAAATAGGATAATGCTCTGTTCAAGCGGCTTATTGATCGCAAGTGTGGCCATTGGGAATCGGCTGAATAGTTGCATAAATTGTAAATTTTTTGTCAAAAACACTTGACGTTTTTTGCAAAGACGCTTATAGTAGAGACAGGTCGTGTTTAGTACAAGCCGGGGGACGTTATGCGACATGAGTATCGTATATAGGAAGTTATGTGCAATTATTCCTGAAAATTGTTGAAAAGTATATAAACAATATTGACAAAATAATTTAGTATGTTAAAATGGAAAATGGAGACAATTTATATGCTTGAAACAATGGTGGAATTTTTTGAAAATAGAAATGGCACTCGGCAATTTCTAACGCAAAAAGTATAATGTACGTTAGGAGGGAAGATGAGTTATCAAAGGATGAACCTTGTAGAACGGATGGACATTTTCAGACTGCTGTGTTGAACGGCTTAAACCTTCGGCCATAGCGGCGTCACTAAACCGCAAGCCGTCCAGTATCACCCGTGAACTGGAAAAGGGTATGGACAACGGGATGTATAACCCGATAATAGCCGAGG
>JAISZQ010000212.1 GCA_031269165.1 Spirochaetaceae bacterium | reverse complement strand
GCGAATGTACGCGAATGTATGCGAATACGCGCTGATGGGTATGTATCATTCGTATTTATTCGCGCCATTCGCGGACCAAAATTCTTAAGTTGTTGACAGTGGAAGGCTTTCCCCCTTTTAGGTGTTCTAAGGAGAACGACTATGAGGATCCTCCGCGCCGCGCTTTACTTGCCAAAAACGCCGTCCGGGTTTAGAATGGCGGGGTAGGAGAATGATATGAAAACAAAAGCGGTTCGCCTCTATGGGGTAAACGATGTCCGGCTGGAAGAAGTTGCGTTGCCGGCGATTAAGGACGACGAGATTCTGGCGAAGGTCGTCTCGGATTCGATCTGTATGTCGAGCCATAAACTCGTGATGCAGGGTGACGCGCATAAGCGGGTGCGGGCGGCGCTGGCCGATAATCCGGTGATTATTGGGCATGAGTTCTGCGGCGAGCTTGTCGAGGTGGGGAGCGCGTGGCGGGGGCAGTTCAAGGCGGGGGAGAAGTTTGCCATTCAGCCCGCGATGAACTACGAGGGGACGCTCTGGGCGCCGGGGTATTCCTATGCCCATATCGGCGGGGACGCGACCTATGTGATTATTCCCCGCGAGGTGATGGAGACGGGGTGTCTCCTTGAATACAAGGCGGACAACTTCTTCATGGGGTCGCTTTCCGAGCCGATTTCCTGTATTGTCGGCGCCTACCACGCCCAGTATCACACGAAAGGCGGTTCTTACACGCACGAGATGGGGATCAAGGCGGGGGGATCGGTCGCGTTGCTCGCGTCTGCCGGGCCGATGGGGCTTGGGGCGATTGATTATGCCGTCCATGCGGACCGGAAGCCGGGGCTGGTCGTCGTGACCGACCTTGATGACGCGCGTCTTGCCCGTGCCGCGTCGATTATCTCGGTCGCGGAGGCGGAAAAGAACGGCGTCCGGCTCGTGTATCTTAACACAAAAGACCTGTCCGACCCGGTTGCGGCGTTGCGGGACATCAACGGCGGCAAACTGTTCGACGACGTGTTTGCGTTCGCGCCGGTGAAGCCTGTTGTCGAGATGGCGGACCGGCTGCTCGGCACGGACGGCTGTCTCAACTTCTTTGCGGGCCCGACCGACACGGCCTTTTCCGCGCTGTTTAACTTTTACAACGTGCACTACGAGTCCCACCACGTTGTCGGCACGTCGGGCGGCAACACGGACGACATGAAAGAGGCGATCGCCCTGATGGCGGCGGGAAGGCTCAACCCGGTCGCGCTGGTGACCCACATCGGCGGCCTTAACGCGGTTCCCGACACGACGATCAACCTCGACAAAATCCCCGGTGGCAAGAAGCTCGTCTACACCCACAAGAACATCCCCCTCACCGCGATTGCCGATTTCGCCGAGCGCGGGAAGACGGACCCGTTCTTTGCGAAACTCGCCGAGATTACCGGAAAGAACAACATGCTGTGGTGCAAGGAAGCGGAAGATTACGTGTTGCAAAACGCCGAGGCTATTTAAGCCGCAAAATATCGTTTAACACGGCACGAAGAGGGGGCGTTGCGGGGGGTCTGGCCTACAACCCTCAACGTCCTGTTTCGGGTTTCCGGCCGGGGCGAAAGGGGAGACTTCCCCCTGTCAACAACTTAAGCAAATGGAATATAAGAGTGGTCAACGGATTACACAGATTTTTCGTTTTTTTGTCCGCGAATGTACGCGAATGTGCGCCATACATGGCGTTGCGAATACGCACTGAGGGGTATGTATTATTCGTATTTATTCGCGCCATTCGCGGACAAAATTCTCACGTTGTTGACCGGGGAAGGCTTTCCCCCTCCTTATCTTTTCTTTGGAGAAGCACGATAACCCCGATCCGAATCGGAAAACGCTTCTCAGAACCCGTAGCCCGCCGTAACGGTTACGGCCATCTTCATCGCGTCCTGGTACTTGTCGCTCATCAGATTAAAAAGGTTGTACTGAAAACCGGCTCCGGCAAAAAGTCCCGGTATTTTGGCAGTCGTCACCCGCAATCCTCCCTGCGCCATCACGATAACCGGCCATCCGTCGTCCAAATTATCGCTCAACCATGAACCACGCAAAGCCTTCTGGGTCTTCTTAAACTGGTCAAAACCCTTGTCGTTATGGTAATCAATGCCAAACCGGATGAACGGCATGAGGCCGATTTTGCCCGGATAAAACGCGCCGCGCCATCCGTAAAACACCCCCACCGACAAAAAGTCGGGACCGGCAAAGGAGACGTGGATGCCCCATCTCCGATAATCAATCGAGGCATACAGGGCAGCGGGCGCTTTGCTGAACAGATAGGCATACCCGGCCTCAACGGTAAGGTCGCTGTCGGTCCGCAACGCCGCCTTGTCCTTTTTTGCCGCTTCCTTTTTGGCAACAAGGTCTTTGTTTCCCGCAACCGTCTCGCCGAAAGTCTTAATCCGCCAGACACCGTACTCCCGAATCCACCGGGAATTGAGGTCTTTTCCGTTTATCGTAAAGACAACGGTATACTCCGCATCCTCGCCGGACACTTCCTTGACGGCGGCCTTAATCGCCCCTTGAGACTGTGCGCGCATATCCTTTTCGATGACCCACGCCACCGCGTACCCCATCGCTTCTACCACACCATCTTCGCACTTGTCGATAAAACTCTGCTGCACCGACAGCGGCGCTTTTTCCAGAAGTTCCGACATGGCGAATTCGGCGTTTTCGCCCACACAGGCGGCGGAAAGATAGGCGGCAATGTGGGGATAGGCCGCCTTGTTGACACCCAGACCCCCGGTAAACGCGGCAAGCCGCTTGTCAAGTTCCGCCCGCCACGTTTCTTTTTGGGGATCAAGCGCGGCCTTGATAAAGTCCTGCGCGGCGTTTGCCGGTATCGCGTAGTTCGCCGCCTGCCGACTCGTGGCAGAAAGAGTGTTGATGCCGACGACCGCATACCCGGAAGGAACGTCCTGCTGGGCGATAAGCAGGGGGCCGCCTGAATTGCCCGGGTCAACCTGGGCGGTATGCTGGATAAACGGCCCCATCAGGGTCTCGTCATCGATGCTTTTGGGAAAACGGGCAATCGCGTTGGAAACCATGCCCCTGCCGAACTGCCAAAGCGGGGTCATCCCCAGGCTGGGAAAGCCCGCTGAATACACATCCTCGCTCTCCTCAACCGGCCTTTCAAGAAACATAAGCCCCTTGTCAGTGATCTTGTCGCCCGGCGCGAGTGCCAGCAACGCAAGGTCATGTTCTTCGTCGGCGGCAATGATTTTAAGATTGCTATAGGTTTCCTTGAAACCGTCTTGGTGTTCAAAGGTGATGGAAAGGGCGGCCGCTTGGGCAATGACGTGGTGGTTCGTCACAATATAGTTGGTTCCCGCCGCGTCGGTGATGACAAAGCCCGAACCGGTCGCGCCCTTGAGAAAAAGGTCAATCGCCTTGACCGCGTCGCTTTTCCCTTTTTTCTCAAGGCCGGCCTTCGCCCTTTCAAAATACGCGACAATAGCGGGATGATAACGCTGGTTAATAAGCCCAACATAGTCACGAAGGGCCGACGCTCCGGTCTGGGCAAAAGCCGCTTGACACACGGCAATCAAAACAACAAACAACCCGCACAAGCGTTTCATATCGTTACTCCTTGTCATATCGTTACTCTTTGACGAAGACGGCTGCGGTATACTCCTTTCCGGCTGCAAAGAGCAATGCGACGCTTTCTCCGAAGAGGCAGGACTTGACACGATTCTTGCGTTATTGTGTTAAAGGCGGGGGTTATGAGTGAAGCCGTGGTACGCGCTTCGCGCGAATGGATCAGGGAAAATGGTAAATGGAGAATGAGCGGAGGCTGTCCGTCTCGCTTCTTTCATTTTCCCCTTTCCATGCTCCATTTTCAATTCCCCGAAGGGGCATGGATTGCTTCGCCCGCTCTATGGGCGGCTGCTCGCAATGACGACCCCCTCTTAGTAGTGATCAGTGGCTCGACACGCTAACCACTGATCACTATTCACGAACCACTCCGTTATGTTCCCTTATCCATGTTGCCCTTTTCAATTCGCGCGAAGCGCGGAACGACGGGGCTTTCGCCGCCAGAAATACACGAATGAGGACGCGATGAAGATCGTCGAGTAGACGCCGCTGACCATGCCGACGAGCAACGCGAGCGCGAAGTCTTTCATCGAACCGGTGGTAAAGATGAAGAGTGAGAGCACGGCGAGCATCGTGGTGACGGTCGTGATGACGGTACGGCCCAGGGTTTCGCTAATCGAGCGGTTGAGGACATCCTCGAAGGGGCTGTCGGGGTAGATGCGCCGGGTCTCGCGGATGCGGTCAAAGATAACGATGGTGTCGTTGATGGAATAGCCCAAAATAGTGAGCAGGGCGGCGATGGTCGTCGTGTTAAATTCCATGTTGGAGAGGCAGATGAACGTTACCATGACGAGGGCGTCGTGGGCGATTGCGGCTACCGCGCCGACCGCGTATTCGATTTTGAAGCGGATCGCGGCGTAGACGAGGATCAGGATGAGCGTGGCAAAGAGGAGAATGCCCGCCTGATTTTGCAGTTGTTTGGAGAAGCGCGAGCCGACATAGTCCGACCGGGTGACGGCTACCGAGTCGTCGCCGAAGGCCGTTTCCAGCGCGGCGACCACCGCTTCCGTCGGCACGGTCTCTCCCTCTTTGTCCTCCATGCGGACCATGAACCGCCGTTCTTCATCATTGCCGAGTACCTGAACCGTGACGGTGCCCAGCGGGCTGAGCGCGGCGCGTACCTCGTCAATCGGGATGACCGGGGATCCGGGCGGGAGGTAATGCACGACGTAAGGAACGGCGCTCAGTTTCGGGCTGCCGTGGGCGCTTTGAATAAGGTTCGCGGTCGAGACAGCGCTCGCGGCCCCCGTGTCCACCGCGATCCCGTCAATCGAAGAGAGCGCGGTGGCGAGGCTCCCGACCGTGCTGTACTCGGCGAACGGAAACGTGTGCGTCGTGTTCTCGACGTTGACGCCGGACACCACGATGTCGATCTGGGCGCGCGTCATCGAGATGGTGGCGTTGTTATAACCCGTGTAGGCAAGTGAAAAGGCGGGAGGCGCGAATTGCACTTCCTGTATCAATCCGGCGCGGAAATCGACGCCGAAGTTAAAGCCGTCTTTGATAAAACTGACGATACCGATGAGGATGATCACGCCGGAAACAACGATAGCCGGGACGAACCCTTTGGTAAAACGGATAATTTTCATTTACTTGGCCCCCTTAGCAACCCGTGCCTTTGTGGCCGCTACGGGCTCAAGGGCTTCTTTGGCGACCTTGACGCGCCAACTGACCGACAACCCTTTGACGAGCAACACGTCGGTGCCAAAATCGAAGATGAGGCGCGAGACGAAGAGCGCAGTGAACACCGACGACAACACGCCAATCGCCAAACTCACCGCAAAGCCCTGTATCGGGCCCGAGCCGAGTTGAGAGAGAAACATCGCGGCGATGAAGGTCGTGATGTTCGAGTCCATGATCGCCCAGAACGCCTTGTCGTACCCCGCGTCAATCGCGGCCCTCCGGCTCTTGCCGAGGCGCAACTCTTCTTTCATGCGCTCAAAGATGATGACGTTCGCGTCAACCGCCATGCCGATCGTGAGGATAAACCCGGCGATGGACGGCAGCGTCAGCGTAAAGTTAAACGCCGAGAGCACGCTGAACATAAGGTACATATTGAGTATCTGCGCGAAGACCGCGACAAAACCCGCCGTTTTATAGTAGAAAATCATGAACACCATCACCGCGCCGAGGCCGCCCAAGATGGCCCGCAATCCCATTCTGATCGCGTCTTCTCCCATCGACGCGCCGATCGTCTGCTGGCTGGCAACTTCGAGTTCCACCGGCAGGGCGGCGGTACGCAGAAGCAGCGCGATGTTGTTCGCCTCGTCCATATCGAAACCGGAAAGCCGCACCGATTCGCGGATCGGCTCCTGAATCGTCGCCCAACTCTTCACCCGGTCGTCGAGCACGATAGCCATCGGCTTTTTCACGTTGGCGGAAGTGAGCGCGTAGAAAATCTCGCCGCCCTCGCTGTCAAGGATAAAACTCACCTGCGGCTTACCGGCAAGGTCCTCGCGGTCAACGATGGCGCTCTTGATGTGGTTCCCGTCAAGCCCGACCTCTTTCTTGATAGCAATGTAGTCGACAAACTCGTCGAGGCCGTAACGGTCTTTCGTGTACCGTCCGCGAACAATCACGTCGTCGGGCACGATACTCGGATCCAGCAGGTTTCCCTGCGCGTCAAACGTCGTTGCCGGATGGGCATTGTAGTACTCGTAGAATACGGTAGTCGCCTCGTCGTCCACGATGTGGAAGGCGAGACTGCCCTTGCCCATGATGATGTCGTTGATCCGCTCCGGGTCGGCGTTGCCGGGAATCTCGACATAGATCTGGTCTTCCCCCTGCCGCCTGATCACCGGCTCGGTAAGCCCGAACTGGTCGATGCGGTTGTTCAGCACCTCCAGCGCGCGGTTCACCGCGTCATCACGATCCGCCTGCGTCAGCGGACGACCCAGTTTTTCCTGGAGCGCGTCCAAGTCCGCCTGAAGAATGATGGAAAGCCCGCCCGAAAGATCGAGCCCCAGTTGCACGGCGTTTTTCTGCCGGTTCTTCAGGTCAAAAATCGAGGTGCGATACTTCGTCTCGATCACGTCGAGCGCCTCGTTACGCCCCGCAAACGCCCGCAACACCGCCTGAGCCGTCCAGACCGCCGGCTGCTTCTCTTTCGCCGTCTTGTAGATCTTGCCCGCTTCCTTTTCGAGAAACGCCATATTCTCAGGAACGGGTTCATCCGCGCGCGCCGCGTTCTCAAAGACAATCAAGTCGGCCGCCGCCGTACGGGAAGCGTAATTCTTTATCTGCTCACGCGATTCAAGCGCGATCGCCTTATCTTCCTTCTTGTCAACAAAATACCACCGGATCGTCGGCAGCAGAAAAACAAAACACACCGCGATGGTAATCAAAATGATGAGTAACCGATACCTTTTGCTCATAAAAACCTCGTTTCTATCCTAGCACAGATACGGAAAAAAGTTCAAGTATGGCAGTTTTCCCTCCGAGGAATTGAGCGTGGGGGGACTTATGCCCCTCTTAAGAATTTTGTCCGCGGATTGACGCGGATTTTCACGGATTATACCCCGCTCGATCCGTGTTAATCCGCGAAAATCCGCGGACCTTTCTTTTCTTTTCGCTTAAGTTGTTGACAGTGG
>JAISZQ010000070.1 GCA_031269165.1 Spirochaetaceae bacterium | reverse complement strand
GGCGATGTTGCCCTCGCACCCCGGATCGGTGTTGATTACAAAGCGACCGACACCATCGGCGTGTATTTCCAGCTCGGCTCCGACAACATCCTCTGGATCGCGGGTCAGGAACTGGATGGTGCCGACCCGTACATTGCGGGCGCGGGTGTTTATGTCAAGCTCGGAGGCAAGATCACCCTCGGCTCCAGCAGCATCGAGATTTTCGACAAGATCAACAAACTCGGCGCGGTAGCGGATAAAAATAATGCTGGTGACGATATAAGTTCCATCGAAAACCGGTTCCAGATCGACTTCAACTGGAAGTTCTAGGGTTACGGGTTTAGCCTTCGCGGAAGGCTAGATTAACGTGAAAGCCCCGGCCGTCCCAATGGGATGGCCGGGGCTTTTTTGTCGTGGGACGAACGGATAACGGAGAATGCCTCCCACTGGATTGCTTCGCTTCGCTCGCAATGACGGGCGGAACTGTCGTCATTGCGAGGAGCAGCGACGAAGCAATCCAGACGGAGAATGCCCTCCACTGGGTTGCTCGCTCCGCTCTAAGAGCGGCCCGCTCGCAATGACATTGGAACCGTCGTCATTGCGAGGAGCAAAGCGACGAAGCAATCCAAATGGGGAAGGCTCTCCACTGGGTTGCTTCGCTTCGCCCGCAATGACAGGGGGTTCGCTCGCAATGACAGCGGGCTCGCGCAATGACGGGCGGGGATCGTCATAGCGAAAGCGTGGCATGGCCGTCATTGCGAACCCGCAGGGTGAAGCAATCCAGACGGAGAAGGCCCTCCACTGGGTTGCTTCGCTTCGCTCGCAATGACGGGCGGAACTGTCGTCATTGCGAGGAGGCGGCAATTTGCCGTCAGCGACGAAGCAATCCAGACGGGAAAGGCCCCTCACTGGGTTGCTTCGCTTCGCTCGCAATGACGGGCGGAACCGTCGTCATTGCGAGGAGCAAAGCGACGAAGCAATCCAGACGGGAAAGGCCCTCCACTGGATTGCTTCGCTTCGCCCGCAATGACATTGGAACCGTCGTCATTGCGAGGAGCAAAGCGACGAAGCAATCCAGACAGAGAAGGCCCTCCACTGGATTGCTTCGCTTCGCTCGCAATGACGGGCGGGTCGTCATTGCGAGGAGCAGCGACGAAGCAATCCAGACGGAGAAGGCCCTCCACTGGATCGCTTCGCTTCGCTCGCAATGACATTGGAACTGTCGTCATTGCGAGGAGCAAAGCGACGAAGCAATCCAGACGGAGAAGGTTCTCCACTGGATTGCTTCGCTTCGCTCGCAATGACAGGGGGTTCGCCCGCAATGACGAGCGGGGAGCCCCATTCCCAAAGGTTTACACCGCCCAAAAGACGCGGTAAAAAATCTGTTGGCAAGTTGTCAAAAATCATCATGTCTATGAAGGCAATTGCCGCCGGAGCGGTCGCGTTTCTCTGAAATTCTTAAAGAGGCGAGAAACGGGAAAAAAGGAAGGGGACGGTATGGCAAAACGAAAAAACCCGTAGCAATGATCGTTCCCTGTGTTTATCCTATGGTCGCCATTGCCAATGCTTGGGGTAGTATGCTATGGTACTTTTATGAAAAAAACCATCGTCGTGCTTGACGGTATGGGCGGCGGCATCGGTGCGGAGTTGATTGCCAAACTGAAAGCGGCCAACCTCAACGCCGACATTATTGCCTTGGGCACGAACTCCACCGCGACGGAACGAATGCTCAGGGCCGGAGCAGTACGGGGCGCGACCGGGGAAAACGCCGTGCGGATTTCCATCGGCTCAGGCGACATCATCCTCGGCCCCGTTGGGATCGTTATTGCCAACTCGATGATGGGCGAAATCACGGAGGGCATCGCCGCCGCCGTTTTGAGCGCGCGCGGCACCCGCATCCTCATCCCCCTTGCCAACGACCATTTCACCCTTGCCGGGATCGAACCTCCGCCACTCGGCAAGATGATCGAGAAAGCAGTCGAAATAGTCTTGGCGCGTTGCGGGGCGGGGGCCGGGTGAAATTCTGAGTATTATTTGAGTCTGCTTCAAAACCCGGCATGAGGGGGATCGGCAATTTGCCGCGCCGTCCTCCGCTACCCCCTTCAACGGGTGTTTACCACCCCCGTCCCGCCCCCGGATCACTGCGGAGACGTGCGTCTCGCGGACGCAAACCCTATAAGCGCGGCGGTTTGCTTCAATCCCGCCGAGATACGGGGGCGTTGCGGGGGGCCGACCCCCGCTGAGGGGGATAGCGAAGGCCCGGCGGGCCGGAGCGAAGGGGGAGACTTCCCCCTCCTTAGGGATTCTTAAGGAGAACCGGCTTGAAGGAACGTGCGGGACGGGGGCCTTAAGCCCCTAACGGGTCTCCGTTACGGACAAACGCGAAAGAGTGCTCAACGGGGGCTCGAACACGCCTTCGACCGGGACGCGCACCAGGTTGATGAAGTTTCCGGGGTAACGGGTGCGGAAGCGGGAGAACGAGGTTTCCTCGGCGCTTTCAAACACGACGATGCGGAACACGTTTTCCTCGTCGAAATAGGGAACCAGCGCGGCGACATGAAAGTATCGGCGGAGACGTGGGCGCGGGCCGCCCCGGTCGTCGCTTATCGCGGCAAGGTAGATGGTGCCCGGCTCGTCGACGGCGAGCGTGTAGAGCAGGGGATAGATGCCTTCGGCGGCAAAACCGGTGTCGA
The DNA here is from genome assembly GCA_031269165.1 of Spirochaetaceae bacterium. Lineage (GTDB taxonomy): Bacteria > Spirochaetota > Spirochaetia > Treponematales > Breznakiellaceae > JAIRNN01. Next base: position 14,626 of record JAISZQ010000070.1, on the reverse strand, counting down.
TGATATGTTCGGGGTAAGACTGGATTTCGGTAACACCGTTTTTCCGGACGAGTATCTGGGTGAAGGGCGCGTGCCGTACCTCGAATTCGGACAGCGGAACGGGGGTGTCGGGATACAACGCCTGTTGAACGGCCGACGCGAGATTTCTTGTCCAGTCCAAGCCGAAAAAGAGGTCCCGCACCGGATCCCACGGCTGGGTGATGCCCGACCCCCGGTCTCCATACGGGGCTTTCAACTCGTTTATCGTGAGCAACTTGCCGGTCAGCGGCCCCAGAAGACCGTCGACAAGCCATTTGGCAAAACCGGAACAGTTGAGACCGCCCTGACTCATCGTGTCTTCGGGGGGGAATCGTTGCGGTTCCAGCGTCTCGATATAGACGTAGGTGCCGTGTTCGTCTATTGCGCCGTCATCCCCGAATGCAAGACCGCCGAGAGCCCCCCGGACGTTGGCGATAAAGGCACGAATATCCCGATAGTTGCCGCCTGAGGGCTCATAGTACCGGACGGGGAACCGTTCCCCGGCGAGCGCAAGGACATCGCCCAAACGCATCGTCAATACGCGGTCGAATGAAACCGGCAGAGGAAGACCGCGCCGGATAAAGGCGTCGTAGACCACGACATCGAGCAGCGTTTTGTTTTTGTCGGCCTCGTCCGGCCTTAACTGGATATAGGTGTAGGGGTCGCTCCTCAGAAAGATGCGGATATGCTCAAATTCCCCCGTCCGGCGGTTCCGCGCCAGCGCCCATGATCCCTGCACCCAACCGGCAAACGCGCCCGCCGCTTTTCGGGCCAGAAGCACGGTGAAACGTGAGGGACTTGTCTCAACGCGCACCTGCGCCTCGTCCCCGCTTGGTAAGGTACGGGTTACCGGCCGATGCGCCATGACGCGGGCGGGCGTATCGGTGAAATACGTGCTTTTCAGTTCCAGCCTGAGCCCCGAATCATCGGCAATCTCCCGAAGCGGCACATCGCGGGCGGCAAGCGGAAGCACCACGCTCAGCACAAGAACAACAACAAGGAACACGCGCATAGTTATAGTATCGGCGGGTTTCGCGCTTCTCAAAACGGCCGCAGATTAATCGGGCTGGTAACGAGCGTCTGATGCGGGGAGGGGGAAGTCTCCCTCTGTCAACAACTTAAGCCAATGGAATATAAGAGTGGTCAACGGATCACACAGATTTTTAGTTTTTTTGTCCGCGAATGTCCGCGAATGTGCGCCATACATGGCGTTGCGAATACGCGCTGATGGGTATGTATTATTCGTATTTATTCGCGCCATTCGCGGACCAAAATTCTTAAGTTGTTGACAGTGGAAGGCCCTCTCACTGGATTGCTTCGCTTCGCTCGCAATGACGAAGGGCTCGCTCGCAATGACGGGGGGATTAAATCCGTGTGAAAATCCGCGTCAATCCGCGGACAAAATTCTTAAGTTGTTGACAGGGCTAAGTCTCTCCCTTCGCTACGGCCCGCCGCTTGCGCTTAGGGGCCTTCGCTATCCCCCTCTGCGGGGACAAAACCATGCGGTGCATGGAACAGGCTCACGTTCTGCAAAGAATTTGATCCGGCCGCCGTGAAGTCTCGTCTTTTTACCGTCGGCCCACGTTGAGTTCGAACGGAAGGGGAAGCACTTCCCTGAACGAGCCGTCGGCGGAATCATGCAGGACAATGCGATCGCGTCCCTGTTCTTTCGCCCGGTAAAGTGCCATGTCGGCATTCTCGTAAAGCGCTTCGGACGTATCCTGCGATCCGCCGCGCATCACATAGAGGCCGATGCTCACCGTTACATAGGGCGCCACCGGGGAGGTCTCATGCGGAATCTTGAGGTCGATGACGTTCTGCCTGAGTTTTCTTGCCACCCGCTTGGCTTCGGCGATGCGGTTTTCCGTCCACAGAACGATAAACTCTTCTCCGCCGACCCGCGCCGCAAAGACGTGCTCGCTTTCGGACAATTCCTCAAGCACCCGGCCTATCGCCTTGAGTACTTCGTCGCCCTTGACGTGCAGGTAGGTATCGTTATAACGCTTAAAAAAATCCACGTCCAGCATGATGACGCAGACCGTCTGATGAATGCGGCGGCACACCGATGTGTAAAAGCCTACCGATTGTTCAAAGTTACGCCGATTGCCAAGACCGGTAAGCTGATCCCGAACACTTTCTCTGTGATAACGGTTACGCACCACCATCTCGGATATGAGACGGCGGTTTGAAACCCAGGTAAAAGCCGCCGCGATGACGCACACATAGCCCACATAACTGATCTCAAAAGGCAGATACTCAACAGCATTCGTGTATCCTCTCACAAAAAACCAAAAAAACACCGCCAAAATGACATCCACAAGAACAACAACGATAAAATTATAGATGAAAATGATCTGAAACGCGACAAAAAAGATCAAAAACCAGTTGACGGCAAGCCAAATATGACCCGCCGCCAGCACATAATAGCCATTGACCAACGCCAAAACAAAAGAAAGGGCGGCCATCATGTTGACAAGCCTCGCGTTCAGCAAGGACTTCCTCCTGAGAACAGTGACGAACCTACAAATTGCAACCTCTATCACCGCGATGAGAAAACTTGGCGGGTAATTTATCGTGTCATTGCCGGGATAAAGACACAGCACGATGACCGCCAGAACCGCCATCGCGTTGGCCAGACAAAGCGACTCCGCATTATGCCGAACCAGATCCGGCAGGCACTCGGCGACATCCTCCTGAGAAAAAGTATACCACCGCCAGTTTTTTGCGCGATTCAGAAAACGATTTTGCATTCAAACCACCAACAAGCATATATCTGCCCGCAAAGCCGGTTGCTTTGTCGGCAGAATGGAACTACATCTAGCAATATAACATAATTCAACAAAAAAGTGTACATTTCTGTTTCAAAATTCGGTTTTTTTTGACAGGCCGGGCAAGCGGATCTTGCCTTCTCAAAACGTGAGGTCTTGAAACAGCCTCTTTTAATAGGCCGGCCGCCATAAACAAGCCGGCATCTCACCGCAACAACTCCATCCGCGCCTGAATATTCTCCAGCGTCTCATCGTTGAGCGTGGCTTTTTTGTAAACCGCGCCGCACGTTGCGCCGTTTTCTCTGGAAGCGGCGCCCCCAGAGGCGGCGACTCCAAAGGCAGACGGCGTTTCCACCGTATAGTTGCCGCGCTGAACAAACTTTTTGCCTTTGCCGTCTTCCCACCAGTAGACAAGCGAGATGGCGCGGTCGTCCACCTCAAGGGCGGTGATTCCTTTTTTCCCGATGACGCAGCCTGAGTTGAAGAGGCAGGGCACCGGCACGTCGCCGCCGTAAAGACTCGCCCGCAGGATGCCGCGCCGTTCTTTCTTGCCGAGTTTCGCAAGTTCCTCCCGGAGCGAGGAGACCTCGGTTTTGATTAAGGCCCGTTCCGCGTCGGTCGCCAGCGGGTATTTCCGGCAGTAGCGTTCGATCTCGAACTTGATAAACTCGAAACGGCTCCGCGACTCGAACAGGGGCCGGTGCGTGTGCCCAATGATCGAGATCACCCCGTTTTCCCGCGAAAAATCGTAAGCCCGTTTCTCGGCGGCAAAACGCTTGCGCGGGCTCCGGGCCGACGTAACGTTACCGATGCCGAAAGGCTTCAAGACGTGCCGGACAAGAAGGGCGATCAGTTTGTTATAGCGGCTGTAGACCAACGAACCCTGGTGTCCGTGGTAGATGAAGACCCGCCCGTACGAAGTCCGCGCCGCAACCGTTTCGTAGAGCGTATAGGGATAGTGCCGCTCCAGCACAAGGTCCTCGTCGTGGTTACCGAGAATCTTGTACAACCGCCCCGCCACGTGAAACCGATCGAAGATCTGATACAGCGTCCGCCACCGCGCGCGAATCGACGAGAGACTGTGTTTGAGCAACTCCTCAATGTCACCGTTTAACACCAGCGTATACCCCCGCTCGAAGTAGTATCCGTCGAGAATGGCCTCCACGAGCCCGCCGTTCCGCTCAAGGTCATCCCGTTGCCCGTCCCCCATGTGCAGATCGCTTATCACCAGCAACTTGCCGCCCGTCCGCAGATCAATCTCCCCGGTAGACGGACTCCCCCGCCCCCGGTTAAGCAGTTCGAGAAAAAACGCCGCCGGTCTATCGTTCATCGCCGCCGCCTTGCCGCCCAACCGGTTCTCGGACACGCCATCGTTCATCACAGAGCATTTATCTTCTATTATAAAGATAAGACGAGTGGAAGTCTCCCCCCTCGCTCCGGCCACGCAATCTGTGGTTCCCATAATTTTCCATTATCCATTGAGCCTGTTCCAAAACTCCGCAGGATACAAGTTTCCGCCGTGATTCGGGGGCGTTACGGGGGTCTGACCTCCCGTAGAGGGGGTAGCGGAAGACGGCGTAGGCGGCTGGAGCGAGGGGGAGACTTCCCCCTTATGTTTGGTTTTGGAACGGACTCCCTTTACCATTTTCAATTCGCGCACCGCCCGGAAGTCCGAAACAGGACGCTGAGGGCTGTAGAGGAACCACAGACAAGCGTCGAAATTCATCGGTATCCATCCGCTTCCTCCGCGCAATCCGTGCTTCCCATAATTTTCCATTCTCCATTTACCATTTTCCATTCGCGCACCGCGCGCACCCCCTCTTGACAAAAAAAACGACGATGTTATAATACATACTATCCCTATAGGGGAAATAATTTTTTTGTCAAGGAGACGAACATGAAAAGGACATTATCGGTTTTGTTGATACTCCTCGTAAGCGGAGTTTCGGTTTTCGCAAAGGCGAAACAGGAGGGTGCTACCGGAGGGACGGTGGTAAAGATCGGGGTAACCGGGGAAGAGCTGGTGGCCGCTTGGGAGACCGCCGCGAAGGCGCTGGAAAAAGACGGGATAAAGATTGAACTGGTCAACTTCAGCGATTACGCGGTGCCGAACCGGGCTTTGGCCGACGGGGATATTGATCTGAACGCTTTCCAGCATGACGCATTTTTGCAGGACGAGATCAAGAATCACCACTATGAGATTGCCGCCGCGGGCAATACGGCCCTGTTCTTCCTGGGGGTCTATTCCCATAAGATCAAGAGCCTGGACGAGCTTAAAAACGGCGACACGGTGGTGATTCCAAATGACACCACGAACGGCGGCCGGGCCCTCAAGGTTCTTGAAGCGGCGGGAGTCTTTACGGTGGATCCGTCCAAGGGGAACACGCCCACGGTTCGGGACATCGTGTCGAATCCCAAAAACATCAAGGTTGTGGAGGTGGACGCGTCCCAGACATGGCGGAATCTGGACGATCCCCAAGTGGCGGCGGGCGTGGTAAACTCAACCTTTGTGGTGGACGCCGGGAGGGTTCCGTCCGAGGAGGCCATCTACATCAAACCGATAGATTTTGTGGGGGACAAACCCTACATCAATCTTATCGTGGCGCGTATCAAGGACAAGGACAACCCTGTTTATAAAAAGGTAATCGCCGCGTTTCAGAGCGACGCGGTTGCCCGGGTGATCACCGACGAACCGCCCCTCAAGGGTACCGCCCTGCCGGCCTGGTAAAGGCCCGGTGCCGGAGAATGTCTGGAAACCGGTTCGTACCGGCGATCTGGACATTCCCGGTTTATTCGGTTATTTTTTACGAAGAGGTACGAGGTACAATGATGAAATTACCCCAAGAGTTAAATCAGGCTGCGGAAGAATATCGGAATTGGATTGGTAACTATTTACCTATCGGCAGAGAGATTATCTATCTGTCCCAGGACGATGTAAAAAGCATCCCCCTTGCGCCGGAAAAAATCCGCGATTTGGTGGAACAATCCCTTATAGCCTACAGCGCGAAAAAAGTGGATATGCCTTCCAAAATCGCCCTGCATCCCCTGACGGATACGTTTTTCCACGCCATGCCCGCCTATGTGCCGGAGTTGTTCGCCGCAGGTATCAAGTGGGGCTCCTGTTTTCCAGAAAACCGGCGGCAATTCGGGTTTCCCCAAGCCCAGGGGCTGATCATTTATAACGATCAATTATCGGGGATGCCCCTTGCGGTGATGGACTGCAAGTACATTACGGAGATCCGTACCGCCGCAGTAACCTATACGGCGATAAAGTACCTGGCCCCCCAAGATGCGGAAACCTTCGGCATGATAGGTTGCGGGGTTGAGGGGCGGCAGCATATAAAAAATATTGTAACCGTGTTGCCGAATCTGCGGACCATCTATGTCTACGATATTTTTGAAGCCGCGGCCGATTCCCTCATTGCCGATTTAGGGCCCGGCATAGGGGCGTCCATAGTCAAGGCCGCTTCGTATGAGGAACTGGTCAAGAATTCCCAGGTTATCGCCTCCGCCACCATCGCCAAAGAGGGCTACGATCCGGTGATTAAAGACGCCTGGATAGGCCCGGGAAAGACCATCCTGCTCTGCGAAGGCCACACGCTGTATGAGGACCGTATCTTCAAACGGGCGGATAAATACATCGTGGACAGTCGGGAGCAGGTGGAGCAGTTTGTGTCGTACGGATATTACCCTTTCGGCCATCCTGCAATTCACGCGGAAACCGGGGAAGTGGCCGCAGGAAAGGCTACGGGACGGGAAAACGCGGGCGATCTGATTGTGGGCAACAATTTCGGTATGGCCGTGGAAGATATGTTTGTGGTCCGGGCCGTTTTTGATTACGCGGTGGAACACGGCGTCGGGATAAAGTTGCCGCTGTGACCCTATGATTCAGCTTAACCACGTTGTCAAAACATTCCACACGGATCATGAGATTCACGCGGTAAAAGACGTTTCCCTCAGCATAGCGGACGGGGAGATCTTCGGGGTCATCGGTTTTTCCGGCGCGGGAAAAAGCACGTTGGTCAGGTGTATCAATCTGCTGGAACGTCCCGATGCCGGGGAGGTTCTCGTTGATAACCAAGATTTGATGCTCCTGCCCCAGCCCCAACTCCGGGCCGCCCGAAAAAAGATCGGCATGATCTTTCAGCATTTTAACCTTTTCCGGTCCCGGACGGTGGGAAGCAACATCGCGTTTCCCCTCAAGTATAGCGGGATGTCCCAAGAGGCCATTGAGGAGCGGGTTAAAGAACTGCTCAAACTGGTTGACCTTGAGGACAAGGCATTGAGTTACCCCTCCCAGCTTTCGGGAGGGCAGAAACAGCGGGTCGGCATAGCCCGGGCTTTGGCGTCCAATCCGTCAATCCTCCTCTGCGACGAGGCCACCAGTGCCCTTGACCCCCAGACCACGGGATCGATTTTGTCTCTCCTCAAGGAACTGAACAAAAAACTGGGAATCACCATCATCATCATTACCCATGAGATGCTGGTGATCAAATCGATCTGCGGCCGGGCGGCGGTGATGGATCAGGGGGCGGTGATTGAGGAAGGTTCGATTTTTGACCTGTTTTCAAATCCCCGGCAACAGATCACGCGGGATTTTATCGCTACCACGTCCCATCTCAATAAAATCTTCGATCTGCTGGCGGAAGACTCTCCGGTGGTACGGCTGGCCCCCGGCCAAATCTTGGCTCATTTCAGTTATCAGGGCCGCAACACCGTGGACGCCCTTATCTCAACGGCATCGATTCAATTCAACGTAAAACTCAACATCATTTTCGGCGATCTGGATATTATTCAGGAAACCCCCATGGGAGGGCTGATCATCATTCTGGAGGGTAACCCGGAGGCGGTTTCTCAGACGATGGCTTGGTTTGCCGAAAAAGGCGTTCGGGTGGAGGTTATTAAACGTGGCTGACTTTTTAACGCGGATCATGCCCAATGTGATGGGACGGATTCCGGAACTTTTCTCCAGTCTCTGGCAGACCCTCTACATGATTCTGGCAAGCGGCATCGTTTCCTTTGTGTTCGGCATCGTCTTTGCCGTGATCCTCACGATAAGCCGCCGAGGGGGCATTCTGGAAAACATTCCCCTCTGGACCGTGCTGGACAAAATTATCAATTTTTTCCGTTCCGTGCCCTTTATCATTTTGATTGCCCTGCTCATCCCCCTGACCCGGATCATCGCGGGAACCGCCATCGGTGTACGGGGGGCCATTCCGCCGCTCATCTTCGGGACCGCGCCTTTTTTTACCCGCCAGATGGAAAGCGCTCTGGCGGAAATTGATCAGGGATCTATTGAGGCGGCCCAGTCCATGGGTACCGGCCCTGTGGGGATTATCTTCCGGGTCTACCTCAAGGAGAGCGTCCCCGGCATTATCCGGGGGGTCACCATTACCATTATCAGCCTCATCGGACTGACCGCGATGGCCGGAGCGGTGGGCGGCGGCGGACTGGGGGACTTTGCCATCCGTTACGGGTATCAGCGTTACCAAACCGACATCACGATTGTGACGGTGATTATCCTGATTTTGCTGGTCTCGCTGGTACAAAGTCTGGGGAATTTTTTCGCCAAAAAAGCGAGCCATTAGGAGTTACTATGCCGCACACCAGTACCCGTACCGCAAACTTTGAGGAATCGGTCATTCGCCGGATGACTCGGGTCGCCATGGAACAGGGGGCCATCAATCTTTCTCAAGGCTTCCCCGATTTTGATCCCCCCGAAGCCCTGACCCGTGCCCTAGCGGAAACCGCCGCCAAGGGCCCCCACCAGTACGCCGTTACCTGGGGGGCGGCCAATTTTCGCGCGGCCCTGGCGGAAAAACAGCGGCACTATATGGGCATCCCCATAGACCCGGATAAACACGTTACCGTTGTCTGCGGGTCCACCGAAGCCATGATGGCCGCCATGATGAGCGTGGTGAACCCCGGCGACAAGGTGGTGGTCTTTTCGCCCTTCTACGAAAATTACGGCGCCGACGCCATCCTCTCGGGGGCGGAACCGGTCTATGTGCCGCTGGAACCTCCGGACTTCGGGTTTGACCGGGACCGGCTCAGGGCCGCCTTTGCCCAAGGTGCCAAAGCCCTGATCCTCTGCAACCCATCCAATCCCACGGGGAAAGTTTTTAGCCGGGAGGAACTGCTCTCCATCGCCGGCCTTTCGGAGGAATTTGATACCTGGGTGATCACCGACGAGGTATACGAACATATCGTATACGCCCCGGCGGAGCATACCTACTTTGCGTCCCTCCCCGGCATGGCGGAACGGACCATCAGTTGCAGTTCCCTTTCCAAGACCTATTCTATCACCGGCTGGCGTCTGGGCTACACCATCGCCAACGAAAAAACCACCGATATTATCCGCAAAGTCCACGACTTTCTCACCGTGGGAGCCGCAGCCCCCTTGCAGGAAGCGGCGGTATGCGCCCTGGGTTTCCCCCAACGCTACTACGATGAACTTTTGGCCGCGTATACCCGCAAGCGGGATCTGTTCCTCCGGACACTGGACGAGGCGGGCCTCGGTTACACCCGGCCTGCGGGGGCCTATTACGTGCTGGTGGACATCGGGGAGTTTGACCGAACCGACGACAACCGGTTCTGCGAGTGGCTCGCCCAGGAGGTGAAGGTCGCCGCAGTGCCGGGGTCCAGCTTTTTTCGAGAGCCGGTCCGCAACCTGATACGCTTCCACTTCGCCAAAAAAGAAGAAACCCTCCTGGCCGCCGGGGAACGGCTCAAAGGGTTAAGAAGCATCTGGGCGGCCCGGGGATACAAAACATAAGGCCGGAGCGGGAAAATAAAAAATCAAACTCCCATGCGTTTCTTTTTTGTCTCGATTAAGAAGCGCGCCCCTTTAGTTTACCCAAGTTTTCAAGTTTGGCAAGAGCTCGAAGAGGGCGAGTTTCGTCTCCACCGGATTAACGAGGGCGGCCCGTTACCCTATCAAATGCAGACAGACGAAGCCTCGTAAGGCTCAAGAAAGGCCCCGTCCCTGACAAGCGTCTTCCGTAACGTGTCGGTGTTCAGGGACTGCACGGCAACACCCGTCTTAGCGGCAAGGGCGGCGGCGGTTCCGGCGGCCTGTCCCATAGCCATAACGAGCGGCGTGACGCGTACCGCCGCCAACGCCTCGTGGGTTACGCTGATGCAACGACCGGCGACCAGCAGGTTCGGTACCTCCGGACTGATCAAACTGCGGTAGGGCACGGAATACCAGCTTCCCGACTTCAAAAAGGCGTGGCTGGTCTCAAGGCCGTCCGGGGAATGTATGTCGATAGGATAGCCCCCCATAGCGATGGCATCGTCAAACATGACGTTGCCCAGAAGATCCTCCGCCGTCAGGGTGTATACCCCGTTGATCCTGCGGCTTTCCCGGATGCCTATGTTCGGCCCGGTGGAAATCATGACGCTGTTTTCAAACCCGGGGACATTTTCCCTTAAAAACCGGAAGAGTTCAAAGCACTGTCTGCGTCCTTCAATCTCGGCGGCGGTCAGATCAAAGGGATCAACGCCGCTCTTTTTGATGATCCGGCTCATGTTCACGATAAATTCTCCCCGGTTGTTCGTCTCAAAACAGAGGAGCTGGTTCCGGTCAACGGTGAATGTCCCCTCGGCCCTGGCCTTTTGGACGAGGCGGTAACCCCCTTGTACGCCGGTGCGGGGTATTTCCCGGAGCCGATCGAAGGGGACGGTTTGCAGCATATCGTCCCGGTTGTTCAACACATACTCCATCAGCCTCTCACGATCCACGTTGGAGATCTTCAGGTTCATCGTCATGGGTTGGGCAAGGCCGTCCTGCTTGCGACCAAATTCCGTGCGCACCCCGGCGTGCACCGCCATATCCGCGTCGGCAGAAGCGTCGATGTAGACTTTTGCCTGTGCGCCGAAGAATCCGTTCTTGGAAAACAACCGCACCCCGGTTATGTTTCCCTCCCGCGTGTCGCAGCCTGTGTACACCGTGTGGTAGAGCGGTTCCGCCCCGGACTCCAGCACCATGTTTTCCAGAACCAGTTTCATCCCCTCGCCGTCAAAGGGCGTAACGGAACCGGCATACCCGACAAAATCCTCCATGTGACCGGGGGAAAAACCCTCTTGTATCATGCGACGGACAAACTCGCCGGGGATGCCGTCTATGACCTGCCGCCCACCCGCGTGGTAGGTCATCTGCGGGCCGGTTCCTCCCGCCGTCAGGGCTCCCCCCAGATAGCCGTACTGTTCCACCACGAGCGTTTTCGCCCCGTTCCGGCCCGCTGCTATGGCGGCCATAGCGCCCGCAGGCCCGCCGCCTATCACGATGACATCATAATGAGACATGGTTTTCATGATCATACTCCTTTCATAACTATTCAGTTGGGGGGACGGCAACAGATTGCCGCGTCTCCCCCTCGTTTCGGCAACGGGCAAAATACCAGCCGCCTCCACTAGTCCCCTCAGCGGGGGTTCCGCCCCGAAGGCATCGAAGATGCCCGGCATCCTTTGGATGCCCCACCCCCGCCTGAACCACTGCGACGAAGCGTAAACAAACCTGTTAGGCAAAGTGCCCCCGCACTTCATTATTTTATATTACTTTTTTATATAAACAACCATAAACTGACTGCCATTAAAGCCATTCCAGCAACCATTCCATATATTGATAAATGATGATATCCATATGCCCTGGCAGATGGAAGTAATTCATCAAGGGAAATGAACACCATTATTCCAGCCACGACTGCAAACAAAATTCCATACACTATTTCATTCATAAATGGCAATAATATTACATACCCGATCACGGCTCCAATAGGTTCTGACAATCCTGACGCAAAAGAAAGCCAAAAAGCCCTTTTTTTGTTTCCCGTTGCATAATAAATTGGAACAGATACAGCAATTCCTTCAGGAATATTATGTATTGCTATAGCGACAACAATGGGAATTGCTACTGAAGGCTCATGCAATGCCGATACAAATGTCGCAAGTCCCTCCGGAAAATTATGTATACCCACTGCAAGCGCCGTAAAAAGCCCAGTACGCATCAATTTTGTTTTCCCCTCTTTTTGTTCGATTTTTATTTTTTCTGATGACAATCCATGTACTTCATGCGGATTTCTATCTTCCGGTACCAATTTATCAATCAATCCAATTAATAACATCCCACCAATAAAGGCAACGAATGTAATTAATGTCCCCGTTTTTTCACCTAAAAATGCTGAAAGAGATAAATTCGCTTCTGAAAATATTTCTACCATTGAAACATATATCATAACACCAGCAGAAAATCCAAGGCTTGCAGATAAGAATTTTGTATTTGTCGTTTTTGCCACAAGTGCAATGACGCTTCCTATTCCGGTCGATAAACCAGCAATTAAGGTCAAGAAAAAAGCCAAAAATACATTGTTCATTTCATACCCCCAGTCTTTTCCAGTATAAATTACATCAATTGTTTTTGTCAACAACCTTGAATACATTTTAGCCCTCATTTCGCATAACTCCCTATGCACGCATCTCCTGGCGCGATACACCCCACGAAGACCGGTAATGTGCACGGAATGCGCGTTACGGCAGCGATGCATAGCAAGCCGTGGGGGGAAGTCTCCGAAACGGACGCTGTATATAGTTGACCTGAGCGAGGCAGAGAACCTGTGTGAGGAGATGAGAAAAAAGATAGACGAGGCGAAATACCGCTCGTTATACGGGAGGCGGATGCAAATAATAGAACCGTGTTTTTCGGATATGAGTTATTGCAAGGGGATGGACAGGTTTTCGCTGAGGACGAAGATAAAAGTAAACATCCAATGGATGCTATACTGCATGGTACATAACATAGGGAAGTGTATACCGCGCATAGCGACAGGGAGCGGAGGATAAGGGGGAAGGACGAAAGCGGGTTTGCGGAAGGGCGGGTAAAAAGCGGGCTAAACCTGTGATTCTATACAGGATGTATGGCCCAACCCATAGGGGAGGCATATCCCTGACCAAACCGACTAACTCGACAACCTCGTTATACGACGTTTTTTCTTTTACATTTTAAATTTTTATTATTATTCCTATTGTATTGGGTGAATAATAAAAAGAGAATCGTTCGCTATCTTTTTTATTTTCCAATAATTTACTGAAACTTTTTCCAACAGATTTTCCTATTGCATAACCTATTAATGCACCGGCTATAGCTTCTGATGCCCAATGTACATCCAATGTAGTCCCAAAGCCTATCAAAAATGCATAGGAATACAAACCAAATTTTAACAAAAATTTGTCATTGTAAATTTCTGATATTGTTGCTGCGGCCGCAAAAGCATTTGCCGTATGACCACTAGGCCAGCCGCCAATAGGATTTTTATTAAACCAATTAAATTCATCACTAAAATTATCACTTCGTGAATTCCTCGTATGATCAAATTCCGTAACAATCCCTGGCAAAGTCCTGCCTGTTATCATTTTCAATGATGTTTGTATAGCCAATGTTAACATAAGTGTTTGTATTAAGGCAAAACTTGTTATTTGTAATTTTTCATCTTTTACAGCCCTGCCAATTATATATGTTGTAATTGGCGTTATAACAGGAACGATATAACCGATATATAAACCCGGTCGTCCAATATTTGATAACAATGTATTATTATATGAAACATTTCTCCAATTCCAATCAACATCCGTTTCTATCAATACCCATGTTTCCAACCCGGCTCCGATAAAATTTAGTCCATAGTTATATGTAAAGGAATGTAATATATTCCAGCCAATATCATGAAATACTAATGTGAATGGGGGGAGGGTATTTTCTGTATCATCAGCATAAAGATTTATAAAAAAAGACAGATAAATTATACAACAAAAAATGATTTTCTTCATGCTTCCTCCTATTCAAAGGTTTAAGAAAAAATGGCGCATACCTCCTTATAGTGCGGCGGCTGCCACACGATTCAATCGAAGCGAAACGAAGTTTCACATAACTCCTTTGCGCGGAAGGTATTGCCGCGCAGGGACGAAAGGCTTATCCGGGCAAAGCTGCCGATTGCCGAAGCATCACCGGGGACTACTGCCATTTCGTCCCGTTCTGTACGGCCTATTAATTCATCGGCATTTTTCCGCGAAATTCCTTCAATTAGTATGGTTTCCCTGGAACCAATGCGCCGTTTCAGCAGTTCCTGGGTATGTTTTTTCTGCAAAGCGATAACCCGGGCCAGCCGGTTCCGCTTGAGTTCCTCCCCGATACGGCCCGGCAAATCGTAGGCCGCGGTGCCCTCCCGGGGATTGTAGTGGTACATATAGGCGTAATGGAATTTCACCCGTTCCATCAGGTCCAGGGTGAGTTCCAGATCGTCCTCGGTTTCTCCGGGGAAGCCCAGCAGAAAATCTGTGGAAAGAGAGATCTCCGGCATAGCCCGCCGGATTTCATCCACCAATTCCAGATACCGCTCCCGGGTATAGTGACGGTTCATGGCCTTAAGTACCGCATTGGAACCATGCTGCACACAGAGGTGAAGGTGGCGGCAGAAAACCGGGTGCTCCGCCATAACTCGAATAGCCCGGGAAGAGAGATCCTTGGGATGGCTCGACAGAAAACGTACCCAGCGTATGGGGCTTTTCTCCGTCTCCCGGGCCACCAGTTCCAGGAGCGCCGGGAAGTCCACTGCGCCCTGACCATCCTCAAAGCGGTATGAATTGACATTCTGCCCCAGCAGGGTAATCTCCCGGACCCCCCGATCCGCCAGGAGATGTATCTCCGCGGCAATGGAAGCGGGGCTGCGGGATATTTCCCTGCCCCGGACATAGGGCACGATGCAGTAGGAACAGTAATTGTTACAGCCATGCATGATGGGAACAAAACTGCGAAACCGGCCTTCCTCAAGATGGGAGGATGAAAA
>JAISZQ010000176.1 GCA_031269165.1 Spirochaetaceae bacterium | reverse complement strand
TCAATGCCCGCGGGCTGGCGGCAAGCAGAAATGAGGAAACGCGCTGTTACGAAAACGCTCATGCCGAACGGCTGAACGGAATATTGAAACAGGAATATTCCCTTGGCTGCTCGTTTCGGGGCAAGAAACAGGCGCTGGCGGCGGTTGATGAGGCGGTGTTTATTTATAACACCAGGCGGCCCCATCTGGCCCTTAACTATGAAACGCCTGAAAAAATGCACCGGAAAATTGCATGAAATATGTCAACCTATTTCAGGACTTGACACGGAACGCGCTGTTTCCAAAACACGACATTATCCATTTTCAATTATCCATGTTCCATTCGCGCAACGCGCGGCGTTTGCCTCCGCCGCAACCGCCTCCCCGTCACCCCCGATAAAAAAACGGGCGGGCTCGCCATAAACCACTGTCAACAACTTAAGCAAAAAGAAAAGAAAAGTCCGCGGATTTTCGCGGATTAACACGGATCGAGCGGGGTATAATCCGTGAAAATCCGCGTCAATCCGCGGACGAAATTCTTAAGTTGTTGACAGTGGCCATAAATGGCAAAACCGCCCGTTACTCATGTTCCCTTTTTAATGAGCCATGTTCCATTCGCGCAACGTGGAGCGTTTGCCCTCCCCCGTCTGGATTGCTTCTCCCTTCGGGTTCGCAATGACACGCGCTCCTGTTCCATTCGCGCACCGCGCGCTAGACCGTCAGATACGCATACTCTTTGCGAACAACCGCGATCACCGCGCGCGCGTCCTCAGGCGCGTCCTTTTCCGCGATGACCGAGCCGTCTTTGAGGCGCACCGTGCAGGTTCCTCCGCTTGCCACGAAGCCGGGGTTCTCGCTGTCCTTGAAGGCCGCTTCCGTGCTGAACACGGTGAATTTGTCCTTGTAGGGACGGCCCGCGTGGGGACAGAAGGTCGCGCAGTTGCCGCACTCGTTGCACGAGCGGTCGATGTGGACAACCTGATGACGCTGGGTAAAGCCCGCCGCCCCTTTGAGATCAATGACGGCGTTGGCGCGATTCGGGCACACGTCCACGCACAGTTCGCAGAGGCTGGAGCAGGAGAGGCAGCGGTAGCCGTCCGTGTTCCCGTCCTGTTCGCCCACGACGACGCCCTTCTTTAAATAAAGCGTCTCGGTGTCGGTGTTTTGCGGCAGGATGGGCGCGAACGGCGCTTCTAACGCAAGTTTGCCCAGAATGGCGCGGGCAACGGTCTTGCCGTCCGCCATCGCCTTGACCACCGTCGCAGGGCCCGCCTTGCAGTCCCCGGCAACGAACACCCCCGCCTCGCTTTCGAGGGTCTCGCTCACCTTGGGCCGTCCCTTCGCGTCCAGCGCAAGGCCGTTCGCCGTGAAGAACGCCCCGTCCACCTTCGCGCCCGTCGCCCCGATGAGCGTGTCGCAAACAAATTCGCGCTTTTCCCCGGTGCCGGACACACTCCGCCGCCCGGAAGCGTCAATCGCACCGAGCGTCATCACTTCGCAGACAAGCCGACCGCCTGAAAGTGATTTCGGCGCGCACAACTCGACGATCTTCACGCCGTCCGCGAGGGCAAGCTCGCGCTCCTCGGCTTGGGCGGGCATCTCGTTCACCGTGCGCCGGTAGACGAGCGTCACCTGCTCGACGCCCTTGTTCCGTTTTGCGGCACGGGCGCAGTCCATCGCCACGTCGCCGCCGCCGACCACGATCACGTGCTTGCCGAGGTCGAGGGCGAGGTTCGTCTTCTTGGAATCGGCAAGGAACGTGATCGCGTCAAGACTCTTGCCTTCATTATCATTGGTCGGGGGAACGGGATTCTCGCCCGCCTTCCACGCGCCCGTAGCCAGCACCACAAAGGCGTGTTTCTTTTTGAGGTCGGCGACCGCCTTCACCTCGGTGTTGAACGAGAAGGCGACGCCGGACTTCACGGCCAACTGATAGTCGCGCTCGATCGCGTCTGCCCCGATACGAAAAGCCGGAATGACGTGCCGCACGATGCCAAAAGGCGTATCCCGCTTTTCGTAGACCGTCACGGGCACCCCGGCGCGGCGAAGATACAAGGCGGCGGCGATACCCGCAGGACCCGCCCCCACGACACCCACAGACTGGTCCGTTTTGAGGGCCGCCGCTTTGAGCGAGGCGGTATAGGCACTTTGCGCGTTGTCGGCGGCGAGCAACTTTGCCCGGCGGATCGCAAGCGCGTCGTCATAGTCAACGCGGGTACACTTGAGCTGGCAGGTGTGCGGACAGAGCGTCCCCGTGATCGACGGCGCGGCATTGTCGGCGGCGATAATCTTGAACGCCCCCGCGTAATCGCCCGCCGCCACTTTCTCAAGATAAGCCGGAATCTGCTGGTTGATCGGACAACCGCCCTCAGAACAAGGCGACTTCGCGCAGTCAAAGAGCGGCAGTGCGGAATCCGTCTTCCGGCTGTCCGCCTGGCGGTATTCTTTCCTGAAACGCTTGTTTTGCGGGAGACTCTCGGCCAACGCGCTGAGTTTTCCCACGTCAATCGCCGTCTTTTTGGGGTCAATCGTCTCCTCGGCAAGCCCCGCAAGTTGCCTGATACGCTCATAGCCGCCGGGCTTCAGGATGGTCGAGGCAAACGTGATGGGCCGGATGCCCGTCTCTATAATAGAAGAAAGATTGAAGAAGTCCGCGCCGCCCGAATAGGAAATGGGCAATTCCCCGTTCATCGCGACCGAGATGTTCTTCGCCACATTGAGCGAAAGCGGGAAAATCGCGCGACCCGACATATACATCTCCTGGCCGGGCAACTCCTGCCGCTTGATCTCCACCGGAAACGTGTTGGTGATCTTCACGCCGAAACCAAGACCGCGTTCCTTCGCCGTCTTCATGAGCCGTTTCAGCATCTCCACCGCGTCGCCAAACTGCAAGTCTTCCTTAAAGTGGTGGTCGTCAAACGAAACATAGGTGAACCCCATCGAGTCGAGAATCTTTCGTGCCGCCTCGTAACCCAGCAACGTCGGGTTACACTTGATATACGTGTGGAAGCCCTTCTCGGTGAGCAGGTAGTAGGCGATCTTCTCGATTTCCTCACGCGGACAGCCGTGCAACGTCGAAAGCGTCGCGCTCGCGGCAACGGTGGGACTTATCTTGTCGAGGTCGGCCTTCGTAAAGCGCGTAAAGTCGCCGATATGCGCCGCGAGGTACTCGTAACACTCCTTCCAGACGGGCGTCTGCGAGGCATCCTTCATGCCCTCAAGGTAGTGGTCAATCTTGGCCGACTGAATCCCCTCAAGGCTGTACCCCACCGACACGTTGAAGATAAAATCGCACCCCTCCGAGAGCCCGAATTCCTTGCCAAACACATGGAGCAGGAACCACGCCTTCACATACTCGTCAAACGCCTCCTGCACCGTCAACTCGGTCGACCATTCGACGTTGTAGCCCTCGTCCGTCATGTAAATACAGGGCCGCGCCACACACTTTCGCAGTTCCTCGCCGTCCATCGTCTGCACCGTCTTCAACTCGACAAAACGGCTCCCGCCCAGATACGCGGCGACAATGTTCTGCGCCAACTGCGAGTTTGGCCCCGCCGCCGGCCCCACCGGAGACGCGATCTCCTGCCCGAACAGCGTGATCTTGTTACCCGACACGTTCCGGTAAAACTTTTCTGCTCTGATACCGAAAACCGACTTCGACTTCCGGTACTCCGCCTGGCTCCATTCAACCAACCCGGCAAATGGAATGGGATACATAATTTCACTCATGGCTGCCTCCTACGCAAACCTAAAAATTTATTTCAAATTGAGATGGCTCGGTAACTATTCAGGTGGGGGACGCCTCCCCCTCGCTCCGGTCTTGCGCCCTACGCTACCCCCTCTCCTAGGGGCGCCGCCCCTAAGACCCCGCCTGAGGGCCTGGGCCCCCCGGACCCCCGATCTTAGACGGCTTGTATCGTTACCTGCACCCGGTCTCCGGCTTGCTTGCCTATTTTCTGCCGGATATCCTTCCGCACCCCGATAATATAACACACAGAGCCGTCTTCGTTTTTTACCCCCATATTCACGATGCTCCCCTCGTACGGCTCCCCGTCAAACTCGGCGCATACCTTCACCCGTCCCTTGCCAAATTCCTGTTTCAGATCAAACGGAAACACCACATAGGCCCCGTCCATATCGGGCACCTTCTTTATTTCCGCCTCGAACGCATAAACCTTGCCCTCGCAAACGTCCATGCTATTCCCCCTCATTCCCCGTTCGGAAACAAAAACATCGGGTTCCAGTACCAACGCAACCCGCGTCGTTTTCGTCAATGTATTGAACTATAGTTAAGTATAACTATAAAAAAAAGTTTAGTCAAGTAAAATTTTTTGTCAAATCAAAATTATAGGGGTTTGTGATGTTCCGGGCAAAAGGCCGAGGATCCATCCCTTGTGAAAGCGGGGTGGTTTTCCCGGTAAAATCATAGATAACGAAGCGCTATACGCCCTGTTCGCAATGACAGTCTTATCCCTTATTAACCACGACACGAACCAATACGTTTTTGTCCGCGAATAAACGCGAATGAGCGCCATACATGGCGTTACGAATATTAACCGCGAACGGAATTACGGTTAACCGCAGATTACGCGGATGTATGCGGATAAGCGCGGATAACACACGCCTATTCGCTGATCCCTATTCATTGCGTTTTTTTATCCGCGAATAAACGCGAATGAGCGCCATACATGGCGTTACGAATAATACCCAACTATGAGCGTCTATGCGCGCCGCTATATATGGCACGCCTAATCCCTAATCCCTGTTCCCTAAAAAAAGGGGCCATCCCCGCAAACCCGCTAACTTCCCCCGTCATTGCGAACCCGAAGGGTGAAGCAATCCAGTGCGAGGGCCTCCTCCGTCTGGATTGCTTCGTTACTTCGCGCCTTCGCAATGACGCCCCATCCCCCCGCCAAAACAAGCCATCCCCGCAAGCCGCAAAGACAGCCCTTATCTCCAAACCTTTATCTCTTCCCTCGCTCACTGCCGCCCGTCATTGCGAGCGAGCCGCTCGTGAGAGCGGGCGAAGCATTCCAGGACGTTATGCCCCTCTGGTTTGCTTCACCCTGCGGGGTTCGCAATGACGGCTATGCCATGCGCCTCGCAAAAACGCCATTTTCCATTTTCAATTATCCATTTTCCATTCGCCCCAAAGGGGCGCCCCCGCTGGATTGCTTCACTCTGGCGCCTTCGCAATGACGGCTTTTTTAGACTCCAACTCTTTTTCCTCGTTAAGCCAAAACTTAGCAAAGGCGCCATTCCCGCCCTTCGCAATAAACTCGTCAAAGAAAACCTGCCGGGATTTTCGGGGAATATCCTTATCCACAATAATATTGCCCAGAAAATACAACCGGTCTTTTAAGTCCTGTTTTGCCGCCTGTTCC
>JAISZQ010000142.1 GCA_031269165.1 Spirochaetaceae bacterium | reverse complement strand
CAGGCAACAGTACGTCGCGTTGAGTCAGTACGTTACGTCGGTAGCACAGCCGCCCGTAGGTGTTGCACAACCGGCACATCGACACGCTATCTAAACAGTCCCCATCCAAAAAGCGTGCTCTGTGGTGCGACTATCCCCATTGGTACCCACTATCTAAATAGTCCGAAAGATTCTCTCGGCTGAATAGTTGAGGCTATTCAAAAAACTGAAGTTTTGGAACAGCCTCAGTTGCTCATTTGAGCCTGTCCAAAAACCCCACGGGACGCAAGTCTCCGCTGTGACCCGGGGGCGTTGCGGGGGTTTCCCTACAGTCCTCAGCGTCCTGCTTCGGACTTTCGGGCCGGGGCGTACTCAGTCCTGCGTCCATCCGTGGACGCTTGGGGTACGCCCACAAAACCATGCACCGCATGGTTTTGTCCCCGCAGAGGGGGGTAGCGTAGGGCGTAGACCGTAGCGAGGGGGAAGACTTTCCCCCCATAAAATACTCAGGCGTTATTGCTGTGTCTAAAATTGCCGATTCCCCCTTTTTGCAATCGGAATTGCTGATCTCTTCCATACCCAGTCTTGCGTTTTTTTTGATACTGTTTTAGGATAGGGACAGGAGTGATCATGGAAGCGTTGAAAAAAAATCCCGCATGGAAGGGGCGGAAGGGGCCCCTCGTGCTGGTTATTATGGACGGAGTGGGCTACGGCAAATACCCCGAAGGCGACGCGGTTGCCGACTCGAAGATGTACTGTCTTGACGCGATCAAGGCGGTGAGTCCGCACGGGACGCTCAAGGCGCACGGGAAGGCGGTAGGGTTGCCCTCCGATGACGATATGGGGAACAGCGAGGTCGGGCACAACGCGATGGGGTGCGGGCGGGTGTTCAATCAGGGCGCGGCGCTCGTGTCTCAGTCGATTGCGTCCGGAGCGTTGTGGCAGGGCACGGCGTGGAAAGAGGTTGCCGCCACGAAGGGGACGTTGCACTTCATCGGTCTCTTTTCGGACGGCAACGTGCACAGCCACCTCGACCACCTCAAGGCGATGATCGTTCAGGCGAAGAAAGACGGCGTGAAGGCGGTCCGCGTGCATACGCTTTTTGACGGGCGCGATGTGGGCGAGACTTCGGCGCTTGAGTATATCGACCCGTTCGAGGCTTTTCTGAAAGAGGTTTCGGGCAACGGGTTTGACGTGAGGATCGCGTCGGGCGGGGGCCGGATGTGGATCACGATGGACCGCTACGGCGCGGATTGGGAGATGGTTCGCCGGGGCTGGGACGTTCACGTTCACGGCAAAGGCCGCCCGTTTGCCTCGGCGCGGGAAGCGGTCGAGACCTACCGGAAGGAAATCCCCGGCATCATCGACCAGGACTTGAAAGAGTTTGTCATCACCGAAAATGGCAAACCGGACGGGAAGCCCATCGGGGCGATCAAGGACGGCGATGCGGTAGTGTACTTCAACTTTCGGGGCGACCGCGCGCTGGAAATCACCGCCGCATTTGAATCGGGGGATGCCTTTGATAAGGAGAAGTTTGACCGGGGGGCGCGGCCGGCCGTTACCTATGCGGGGATGATGGAGTATGACGGCGACCTCCATGTTCCGGCGCGGTACCTCGTGTCGCCGCCTTCGATTGACCGCACGCTGGGCGAATACCTCGCGGCGAGCGGTATCCGCACCCTTGCCATAAGCGAGACGCAGAAATACGGGCATGTTACCTATTTCTTTAACGGCAATCGCTCAGGCAAGTTCGACGACACGCTGGAAACCTACACCGAGATCAAGAGCGACGTGTTGCCCTTTGAACAGCGTCCCTGGATGAAGTGCGCCGAGATCGCCGACGCGGTGCTCAAGGCCATTCCCTCCGGCAAGTATGACTACATCAGGCTCAACTTTCCCAACGGCGATATGGTGGGGCATACCGGCGTGTACGAGGCGGTCGTCTGCTCGATGGAGGCGATGGACTTGCAGATCGGCCGCATCGCTCAAGCGGTGAAAGCGGCGGGGGGCATCCTTCTCATCACCGCCGACCACGGCAACAGCGACGATATGTTCGAGCATGACAAGAAAACCGGCGCGGTCTCCCGAAAAGCGGACGGTTCGCCGAAAGCCAAGACGAGCCACAGCCTCAATCCCGTGCCGGTCATCGTGTATGACCCGGATTACCGGGGCGAATACGACAACAAGCATTTGAACGAGGGGCTGGGGATAAGCTCGATTGCGGCGACCTGCATCGACCTTCTGGGGCTCGTTCCCCCCACCGATTATGACCGGAGCGTGCTCAAACGATGAACGTGGTTATGTTTAACGGCTCGCCGCATCCCGAAGGCGTGATCGCGGCGGGTTTCGAGATTATCAAGGCAGAACTCGCGGCGGCAGGCATCGGGACGGACGTGATTCAGGTCGGCGGCAAACCCGTGCGCGGCTGTATTGACTGCGGGGGTTGCCGCAAGGCCCCGAAGGGGCCTCCCTCGGGCGCGGCGCAGGGGGAAAAGGCGGCGGCGTCCCCTTCGGGGACGAGGGGGCTTGACGGGGTGGGGTGTGTTCTGAAGGACGACGGCCCGCACGCCGGTTTTGTGAACGAATGCCGCCGCAAAGTGGAAGCCGCAGACGGGGTCATCCTCGGCTCACCCGTGTACTACGGCGGTATCGCCGGGAACTACAAATGTTTTCTCGACCGGCTCTTTTTCCAAGGGACACGCCTCGACTACAAACCGGCGGCGGTGGTCGCCTCCTTAAGGCGAAGCGGCGGTATCGCGACCTACCATCAACTCGGTAACTACTTGACCCTCGCGGGCGCGGTCATCGTCCCCACCTGCTACTGGAACGTGATCCACGGCAACACCCCCGACGAGCTCGCCGAGGACATGGAAGCTGTTTCAATCATGAAAGTCATCGGGAAAAACATGGCGTGGCTCCTCCGCTCGCTTGACGCGGCAAAGAAAACTGTGCCGCTCCCCGAACACGAACGGCGCAACTGGACGAACTTCATCCATTAGGCGCGCAGGGTTCACCGCACATGAACGCGGCGACACGGATTTTCACGGATTTTTCATTGGTGAATGAGCGTGTTACCGTTAGAGTCTGTTCAACAACCCCGCAGGATGCAAGTCTCCGCTGTGATTCGGTCGCGGGCTTTGCCCGCTTCTGGAGTTTCGGGCGGGCTACTATCCCGACACGATTCAAACTGTGGGCAAAGATCGTTTCAAAACGTTGCCTGTCTGCCGTGGCATAGGCAGGAGGGCAGACTTCTCCTAAGTCCTTTGGCCGCCATCTTTGGCCGGGACGTGTGAGGCGGTATGTTCACCCTTTTTGGCCGTTAATCGGGGGCTTTGCCTCCGATTAACCGGGCGGAAATGCGGGATTGGGCCGGTTTTTAGGCGAAAAACTCGTTTTCGCCTCACATACCGCCAGCCTTAGGCTGTCCCACCCCTCCGGGGAATTGAAAATGGGAAATGGAGAATTATAGGAAGGGAACGCGCCGTCCCCAAAACACGACATTATCCATTTTCAATTATCCATTTTCCATTCGCGCCACGCGCGTGTCCTTCCCGTCATCAGGTTGAAGCGGAGGGAAAACGTTTGTTTCAGCCACTGCATAATCTTGGGCAGTTTGAAGCCGTCATTGGGCTTGATGGAAAACGTGAGCCAGGACCCTACGCGCGCTTCGCACGAATTGAAAATGATAAATGGATAATGGAAAATGATAGGAAGGGACATTATCCATTTTCAATTTTCCATTTTCCATTCGCGCCACGCGCGTCCCGCCCACGAGAGCCGGAAGAGTGGCTCGCCGACATTAATCGCCGTACGAATCTCGTACCAGACATTTTCAGAAAGTTTGCGTTTATAGTTCATACCTTATATAAGGCGTTACCAGCTGATTTGCTTTAGTTTGACGGGGAAAAAGCGCGAAAAAGATGAAAAAATCGGGGGTTGAACCAAATCCTTGAGCGTTGCGGCGCGTATCGGCCCTGTTTGGCTTCTATTGCTTACCGGATAGTCTTTTATCCACGCGGACAATCATGTCGGGATAATAGATGCGCTTGTTTCAACCCCCCGCGAGATTTTCACCTTGCGGTGATCCGGGGGCGTTACGGGGGAGGGAAACCCCCGTAGAGGGGGTAGTGGAAGACCAAACGGAGGGAGGTGCGGACGCGCCGTAGGCGTGGACGTATCGACCGGAGTGCGTGTCTGAAACGAGGGGGAGACTTCCCCCGCCTAATGCGGATAGAGCAAGAGATAACAAGACATTCCCCTTACCAAACAGCACGAAAGAGCCTACTTGTGTATCGCGCCGTTTTGTAGTAGAGTAACGTTATCTTGAGAGGAAGGTTGCTATGAGTGATGTTATTTTTCAGGCAAAACAGAGGACGGATTGCGGTAAGGGTGCCGCACGGAGGCTGAGGAAGACGGGAAGGTTGCCGGGGGTCATATATGGGCGCGAGGGCGCGGCTGCTACGATTGATCTTGACACACGCGAGTTTATCGCCGGGGTGAAGGGGATCAGCGAAAGTACGATTGTACAGGTGGAAATTGACGGCGTGAAGCATGATGCGTTTGTCAAGGCGACGCAGCGCACGATTCAGGACGGGAATATTCTCCACGTTGACTTTTACGAGATCGAGCGGGGCAAGGTTCTTCGGGCGAAGGTGCGCGTCCATGTGAACGGGAACCCGATTGGGGTGCGCGAAGGGGGGATTCTGGAGATTCCGATCCACGATGTCGAAGTCGAGTGTCTGCCCAAGGATTTGCCGCGCCGGATTAATGTGGATATTTCCACGCTTGCCGTGAACCAGTCGATTCACGTCCGCGATCTCGCGCTGGGCGATGGGGTCAAGCTCATCTCGGCGGAGGATCAGGTGGTCGCGCTGGTGAAATTTGCCAAGGCTGAAAAGGCGGCCGAGGAAGAAGGCGGGGAAACGGCGGATGAGGCCGCGTCTTCGTCTGCTCCGGCCAAAGAGTAAGCGGCGCAGGTCGGTGCTCCCTGATTTGAGTTTGGGCGCGCGCTTGAACGTGTGGCGGATGATGCGGTCGTGAACGGCTTATGTTTAACGTCCGTCCGCTCGCCTTTTGACGGGCCGGTCTACCGCATCGAGCGGACGGGGAGCACGATGGAGGACGCGAAACGGTTTGCCGATGAAGGCGCGCCGGACGGTACGGTGATCGTTGCCGATTATCAGGAGCGGGGGAGAGGGCGGTTCGCCGAAAGGCTGTGGGTGTCCGAGGCGGGCGAGAGTCTTCTTTTTACGATTTTCTTTCGGTATAACGACTTTTCCCATATACCGGAAGCGTTGACGTTGCGGACAGGGCTTGCGGTTTCCGAGGCGGTGGACGGGTTTATCAAACCTGAGAAGACGGCGGTGAAGTGGCCCAACGACGTGATGGCGGGCAAAAAAAAACTTGCCGGAATACTGACCGAGGGGGTTTCAAACACCGTCTTTATCGGCGTGGGCGTGAATGTCTTCCAGCGGCATTTTCCCGCAAATCAGGGAACGGGACGTATGAACGCCGCCAGTATCGCGTTGGTAAAACCGGAGCCGGAGGTGCCGGAAGGGGCAAGTGGTTTTGGGGCGGAGGATCAGGTGGCCGCCCGTGACGCGACGCGGTTTCTGTTGTTGGAAAAGATACTCGCGGAACTGGACGGCGAATTGAACACGGAATCCCGCGTATTCGCGTGGCGGGAGCGGCTGGAAAAACGGCTTTTTATGCGGGGCCGGGAAGTCGTTTTCGCGCCGGGTGGACGCGGCACGGAAAACATGGTTCGAGGGGTTGTCAAGGGAATCGGCGGCGGCGGCGAGTTACTCGTACAAACCGCGTCTGGTGAAGAAACCTTTATTTCAGGGGAGATACGATTATGAAGAAGGTGATGTTTGCCGTTGTCAGTATGGCGGCGATTTGCGCCCTTTTTACGGGAGGGCGAAGAACCGATCCGTCCAATACGGTCGAGGCTGTTAAAGCCCCCGACGCGCCTGAAGTTGCAAAGACCGTCGATGTGACGGTGTACGGCCTTAAAGGGCCGTCGGGAATCGGGATGGTGAAGCTGTTTGAAGACGGCATCGACGCGCCCGGCTATAACGTAACGTTCCAAACGCTGGCTCAGGCCGATTTGATGGCGGCCCAGCTTATTTCAGGCGAGGCGAAGGTGGGCATTCTCCCGCCGAACGTTCCGGCGAAGATTGCCTCGACGGGGAAAAACCTCCAGATCGCGGCGGTTGTTGGGACGGGGATGCTGTCGTTGCTGACGAGCGATCCGCAGGTTACGAAAATTGAAGACCTGCGTGGCAAGCATATTGCCGTCTCGGGACAAGGCGCGGTGCCTGAGTTTGTCTTTCGCAAGATACTCGCCGCGCACGGCCTTTCGCCGGACACCGATGTGACGCTGGACTTTTCGCTTGCCTACCCGGAAATCGCGCAGTCCCTCATCGCGGGCCGTATCCAGACGGCATTGCTCCCCGAACCGTTTGCCACGATGGCGCGAAACGGACGGAGCGGACAGGAACCCTTGCGCGAAGCCGCCGACGTTCAGGCCGAGTGGGTCAAGGCGGGTGGCGAGGCGCATTATCCGATGACGGCCCTCGTGGTTGACGGAGCCTTTGCCGCGAACAACCCGGTGTTTATGCAGGCCTTGCTTGCCGCCTACCAAAAATCCCTCGATTGGGTGCGGGCAAACCCCGCCGAAGCTGGAACGCTTGCCGAAAAGCATGAGCTGGGACTGCGCGCGCCGATTGTCGCCGCCTCCATTCCGCGCAGCAACTTCGGGTACGCGAGCGCCCCGGAAGCCCGTCCGTCAATCGAAGCCCTGTTCCGCGTGTTCCTCGAATACGCGCCTTCTTCAATCGGCGGCAAACTGCCCGGCGCAAACTTTTACTACGGGCAATAACGGTGCCCAGTACTGCCCAGTATAATTGAAGGAATAACCGATGAAGATTATTTGTCTGGACTTAGAAGGCGTCCTCGTCCCTGAAATCTGGATCGCCTTTTCCGAGGCGGCAGGGATCCCCGAACTGCGGCGCACGACCCGCGATGAGCCCGACTACGACAAACTCATGGTGTCGAGGCTTGCCATCCTCAAAGAAAACCGTCTGGGTCTCGCCGACATCCAAAAGGTGATCGCCGGGATTGACCCGTTGCCCGGCGCGAAGGCGTTTACCGCGTCCCTCCGCGAGGCGGCCCAGCTTATCATCCTCTCCGACACCTTCGAACAATTTGCCGCCCCCCTCATGGCCAAACTCAATTACCCGACCCTTTTCTGCAACACGCTTCTCGTGGACCCAAGCGGCGCTGTTACCGGCTACCAACTCCGCCGACAAAACGGCAAATGTCATGCGGTCAAAGCCTTCAGGTCGATGGGCTTGCAGGTCTTCGCCGCCGGAGACAGCTTCAACGACCTCGCCATGATCGAAGCCGCCAACGCAGGAGCCCTGTTCCGCGCCCCCCCGTCCATTCGCCAATCGCACGGACACATCCCCTCCACCGAAACCTACGCCGAACTCCGCGCCCGGATCGACGAGTTTCTGGGAAAGTCTTTCCTTTAGGGTCGGCTAAACGCATACAATGTAACCGCCTCACGAACAGACACAAGTGGTTATCCTGGGGGTCACGTTTAGCGCGGAGGGGGAAAGCCTTCCCCCTCGCTACGGCCAGCTCAAACCATTGCGGGGTATATCCCGCAATGGTTTGAGCCGTCCTCCGCTACCCCCTTCAGCGGGGGACACCCCCGCAACGCCCCCGTCTCAACTTTCAGCCGTGGAGTTTCGGAAAAGTGGGGCGAAGCCCCGCCCGAAACTCCAGAAGCGGGCAAAGCCCGCGACCGTAACGCCCCCGGATCACGGCGGAGACTTACATCCCGTGGGGTTTTGAACAGGCTCTTAAGAATTTTGTCCACAGATTACACTGATTGCGCCAAACGGCGATGCGGATTAACACGGATCGAGCGGCGCATAACGCCGTGTAATCTGCACCGCCATGTACGGCGCAATCTGCGGACATTTTCCATTTATCATTTTCCATTCGCGCGAAGCGCGCTAAATCCGGTTCCAGAGTTTCTGGGCGGCTTCGCGGCTCTTGGCAAGGAGGCCCGCCTCGTCGATGCCGACCAGTTCGCGTTCCTTCATCACCACACGGCCGTTGATGATCGTCCAGTCGACGTGGCGGCCCTGGATGCCGAAGAGGATATGACCCGCGATCGTGTTCGCGTTAAGCGGGGTCGGGCCGCGGTAGTCCACGATGACGAGGTCGGCGTAGTGCCCCTTCTTGAGCGCGCCCGTCTTGCCCTTGATAAACCGTTCGACGATGGTCTTGTTGTTCTCGAAGAGCATCTGGTGCGGCTCGACCCAGTTCACCGACGGGCATTGTGCGGCGTGCTTGTGCAACACGGCGGCGGTTTTAAGCGAGTCGGTCATGTCCGCCGTGTAGCCGTCCGTGCCGAGGCCGACCAGAACGCCCCGCTTCAAGAGGTCAAGCACCGGCGAAACGCCCACCGCGTTGCCCATGTTGGACTGCGGGTTATGCACGACCGCCACCCGCGACGCCGCGAGCATCTCCTTCTCCGCATCCGTGATGTGGATGCAATGCACGGCGATCGACTTGTCGTTGAGTACGCCCCGCTTGTCGAGCCGCTCGATGACGCGCAGCCCATACTTGGCGATCGCGTCCACCACGTCTTCGATGCCCTCGGCGCAGTGAATGTGGAAGCCCACCCCCGCATCGTTGGCGGCCTTGACGCACTTATCCAGCGTCGCATCCCCCACCGTCATCTGGGCGTGCATCCCCACGAGGCCCTTGATCATGTCGTCGTCCTGATCCCGGCACCACGTGGCAAATTCGAGGTTCTCCTGTACACCCTCGTTGGCAATCTTTTCGCCGTCCCGGTCGCTCACCTCGTAGCAGAGGTTGGAACGAAGCCCGAACAGTTTCGCGGCCTCGGCAATTTTGAAAAGACTCCCCCGCACGGCATACGGACTCGCGTGATGGTCAATCACCGTCGTCACCCCCGACCGCACCTCGTCAATCATCGGCCCGACACAACTGTAGTACACATCGTCCAGCGTGAGACACTTGTCCAGCCGCCACCAGAGCCCGGACAGCACCTCGGCAAACGTCGTCGCCGGCTTCCCGCCAAGACTCAAGCCCCGCGCAAAGGTACTGTAATAGTGCATGTGCGTGTTGATGAACCCCGGCATCACAATCCGCCCCCGCGCGTCAACAAACTCCGCGCCCGCATACTTCGCCTTGAGCGCCGCCGTCGGGCCAACCTCGGCAATGACCTTCCCGTCAATCGCGACCGCCCCGTCTTCAATAAACGGGTTCTCCGCATCGCGCGTGATAACTTTCGCGTTTCCAATTAACAACATAACGTTCTCCTATTAAAGAATTTAAAGATTCCTCAC
The DNA here is from genome assembly GCA_031269165.1 of Spirochaetaceae bacterium. Taxonomy (GTDB): domain Bacteria; phylum Spirochaetota; class Spirochaetia; order Treponematales; family Breznakiellaceae; genus JAIRNN01. The sequence goes on along the minus strand of JAISZQ010000142.1, from coordinate 676 downwards.
ACAATAACCACTTATTCATTATAATACATTACTTTTTTTCATATGTCAACTTTGAAGCGAGATACGGTCAAGGCACAATGGCAATTCCGATTTCAAAACGTTATGGTGCCGCCGTGGCACGGGCAGACGGCATAAGGGAGATTTCCCCTTGAGGCTATGGCCTGAGAAACTGCAATAGCCGAAGGCGACAGCCTGTCAAAACCTCAATATTTTTCGCCTTTTTCGCGCTTTTTTCGCGTTTGATTAAAACAGGACAGTTTCCAACGCCTTAATAGAGGGTACAAGGCTGTTCCGAAACTTCTGTTTTGGAACAGCCCCATCTATTACACAGGAAGGTGTCTATGAAAGGGCAAAGAGAATTGGCGGAAAACGTCTGGTACGAGGTTCGTACCGAGATTAATGTTGGCGAGCCTTTGTTCCGGCTGGCGTGGGCGGTGACGCTCTTTTATCGGGTTCTCATCGAAACGAAGGCGAAATTCGGTTTCGAGATGCGCGGGCTTATGCTCGACGGGGCGTGGCTCGCGTTCTATATTAAGCCCGCCAACGGGCTTGAGTTGCCCAAGATCATGCAGTGGCTGAAACAGACGTTCTCCCTCCGGTTCAACGTGCGGACGGGAAGGAAGGCGCATCTTTGGGGGGAGCGGTACTGGTCGGAGATTCTGGCGGGGGAGCCGCC
>JAISZQ010000014.1 GCA_031269165.1 Spirochaetaceae bacterium | reverse complement strand
TCCTGAACGAGCGCAAGGGCGCCGCTTACCCAAAAAGCGGAACCGTACTTGTCCGCCTCATCGTTTTGCGGTTTAATACCGGCGGCTTCCCGAAATTGCCGCACAAATCCAATACCGTTGCGGAAAAATTTTTCCTGAAAAGCACTGTCCCCGTTCTTGCTCAACAGCACTTGTATAGAGTTACTGTTACCGGCGATGAACTGTAAGAAATCAGTTAAAATCGCTGCTAGATCCCAGCCATTTAGTTTTCTTTCCGCGCCCAGGTACGGCTGCGTGATTTTCTCCGATTCAATAAGTGTCTCTTCTTCTATCTGCCGCAGAAGATCGTACTGGTCATTGTAATACGTATAAAACGTCGAGCGGGAAAGCCCGGCGTGTTCACAAATTTCCTTAATGGTAATATTCAGAATGGATTTTTCCTTCATAAGCGCAATAAGACTTTCCCGCAGCGTGTTCCGGGTAAACCGGACCCTGATGTCCGTCTTTTCCATTACGATTCTCCCTTACATTTTCTTCAGTATTGTACAAATACCGGACAAAACATGACGTAATGTCAACTTTCAGAACAAAGTACCTAAAAAATGTCCTTTCTGTCCAATCATACTACATTATATGGTCTGTAAAATCAATCACAAAGGAGTTTTACTTGGAAAAGTTTTTCAAACATCCCCGGGTGATAGCGGGCCTTATCGCCGCCGTCACCGTGTTTTTCGCGTTGCAGCTTCCAAGGGCGCACATGGACAACAACATAACCGCCTTTCTGCCGGAAGATGTGCCGGAGCGTATCATCGCCCGGCATTTTGAAGCGGAATACGGCGAAGAAATCACGGTTATGGTGGGGCTGGAACGGCCCTACGGCACGGTTTTTGATAGTGCGTTTCTCTCGCGCATCAGGGAGTTTACCGAAACGATAGAAGACATCGATCTGGTCAAAGACACTGTTTCCATCATGTCAACCCAGTACATCACAGCAGACAGCGAAAGTATCATCGTTACCGACCTCGTAGACGAGGATTTTTCGGGAACGCCCGAAGAAATCGCCGAGCTGAAACGCCGCCTTGACTCCTGGGAGATGTACCAGGGCTCCCTTGTTTCAGATGACCTCAGTTCCACGCAGATCGTGGTTACGCTTAACGCCGCCATTGACGAGTCGGGCAATCCCGAAGTCATGGCGGTTCTTAGGGAAATACGCAACAGGGCAAAGGATATGTTCGCGGAATACGCCGCGGTCTACACCGCCGGACAGCCGGTTGTATCCGCGACCGTAACTGAATCGGCGATGACCGATGTTACGTTTCTGGTACCCCTTGTCATCGTAGTGCTGGTTGGGGTCCTTGTCCTCTCGTTCCGGCGCTTCAGCTACGTTTTACTGCCCCTCCTCACCGTAATTGTTGCGGTTATATGGGCCATCGGGGCCATGCCGCTTTTCGGCGTAAGACTAACCATGCTTTCCATGGTGCTGCCCATCATCCTTATCGCGGTGGGAAGCGCCTACGCCATTCATCTGGTATCCCATTACAAGGACGAGATAAACCGTAAAACACTTACCGCCGATGAACACCGTGCCTTTGTGCTGGACCTGGTGCGGAAACTCTTAAAGCCCGTGTTTCTTGCCGCGCTCACCACCTTCGCGGGCTTTATTTCCTTTTGTTTTACTCCGATTACATCAATGCGTGAATTTGGCATCTTCGCCAGTTTTGGCGTCATGGCCGCATTCGCCATAGCCGTGACGCTTATCCCCGCCATCCTCCTTATCCGCGGTCCCCGGACAGTAAAACTACCGGCTCAGAAAAAAGGCCGGGACAAAAGGCCCGCCTTTAACTTTGAAAACAGGCTGACCAGTACCATGACCGCCCTTGCAGGGAAAAAAGCGCTGGTGCTGGCCGTAACCGCGCTGGTCATTGTCGTTTCGGTCATCGGCGCGTCAAAACTCGTGGTAGACAACGCGATGGTTGAGTTTTTTAACGACACTACCGAGGTAAGCCGCAGCGACCGTTTTATCCGCGAACATTTTGGCGGTTCCACTCAGATCATTGTGTCCGTGGAGGCGGACGACACACAAACACTGCTCCACCCGGACGTGCTGTCCGCGCTGGACGGACTTTCCGCGCACCTGTCCAGCCGCGTCCCGGAGGCCGGCAAAGTTACCGGGTTCACGGACATGGTTAAGCGCATGAACCAGATGTTCAACGTGGACGAGTCGCCCGATGGGGTCCGCGAATTAACGCGAATAAATGCGAATAACGATGCAGACGATGCGTTTGGTTTTGGGGATTTTGGCTTTGGGGATTTTGATGATATAGAAGAAGGGGGAAGTCTCCCCCTCGCTCCGGACCTTCGGTCTTACGCTACCCCCTCTGCGGGGGACACCCCCGAAGGTGTCCTACTGGACACCCCGCCCCCAGCATCATCCACAGATGCCATCACCTTCGCCATGTTCAACGCCGCCAGGGGCAGGCGGGCGGATATGAGCGCCAACGAACTGATACGGGAACTTGAACGGCTGGCAAATTACGAAGGCTACTCGTACTACGAAATCCCCACGGACCCGGCGCGGTACGGGAAACAGTCAAAAGAGGAGCTGGGGCGGCTTGTGGCAAACTACCTTGTGCTGCTTGCCGGGGACAGCGATGAAACCATGTCCAACGATCCGCTGGAACCGACCGCCATCCAGACAATAGTAATGGTGAACAGCCAGTGGCAGAAGGACACGCAAAAGGTCATCGGCGCGGTTAACGATTATGTGGCGGCGAACTTCCCCCAGGGCAAGGACGGGGCTTTGCCAAATGTCCGGGTTCTTGTCGGCGGCGGGGCAGCCCAGGAAGGGGCGCTTTCCGTTCTGGTGATGAACTCGCAGGTTATCTCGATTTTAGTATCGGTGCTTATCGTGCTGCTTATCGTGGCATTCTCCAACAGATCCCTCGCCGCCGGCATTATCGCCGCCCTGCCCCTGTCGATAGCCATTATCGGCAACTTCGCCGTGATGGGCTTCCTCGGCATCACCCTCAACATGGCTACCGCCATGATCGCAAGCCTCTCGGT
>JAISZQ010000383.1 GCA_031269165.1 Spirochaetaceae bacterium | reverse complement strand
GTAAAGGAAACCGGAGGAATACCAAAAGATACATGAGGGGAAACAACTTGAGCTGTTTCCGTATCAGAATAAAGCATGAAGGTTAAAGATACCGCAGGGCTTGCCCTGCGGAGGTTCATTCCCTCTTGTTATACCATATTTCACTTGCTGTTACAATCGTGTTGGGATACTAGGCATAGTGGGCGAGCTTGCCGATGTCGGCGCGTCTAAAGCCGCCGCCCAGATTTCCTTTGCGAGTGGCGGAAAGCTTGAGTTCGACAAAGATCCGTGGGAGAGTGGTTATATCCTTAGCGACAACAACTTCTACACCGCTCAGGGTACGCGGGTGAATGTCAATCCATACACCGGCACCACCGCCACTTTTGTATGGAACGCCAATGCTGACAACAGTGGCGGCGCCGGGTGGCTGAAGCAAGAGTAGCCCTAACGTGTCCCCGGCGCACGGGCAAACAAGTTTGCCTTAGCCGAGGAAGCCCTCCGCCGAACGGGGCCCCGTTTGGCGGGGGGCTTTTTTTCTGAGCGGCCCTGCGGGGGAGAGTTCCTCGTCATTGCGAGGTCGCGGTAAGCCACCGGCGTGCCGCGACAACGTGCGTTGCCGTTAAGAGCCTGTTCAAAAACCCCGCAGGATGTCCGCCTCCGCTGTGATTCGGGGGCGTTACGGGGGTTCGACCCCCGTTGAAGGGGGTAGCGTAGGGCTCAAGCCCGGAGCGAGGGGGAAGGCGTTCCCCCTTTTGTCCCCCTTTTGATGAGATTCTGAACAGGCTCTAAGCGTAACAGTAGACGCATCCGTTTTGGCAGGAATGGTAGGCCCCAATATCGACACTCGACGCGCAACCGCATTGGGGACGCTGGTTTTTATCTTTGCCAACGTTGAGGCTATAGCCGCGCAGTGCCGAGATGAGGGCTTCGTCAACGCAATGCCCGTGGGAGATGCCGTGCCTTGACAAATCAATGTCTTCCGCGCATGTCTCTATCGACAAACCGTTTTGCCGGGCGATCGCGGCGAACTCTGCGGCCATCACGTCTTTCTCACCGTCGTCCGCGCCCCTGATACCAAACCGTTGTACCGCCCGGTCGATTCTTTTATAAAAGTCAATAAAACTGAACACGACCCGTTTGGTGTACCCGCGCAGTCGTTCCGCCGTCTCCCCGAAATGATCAATATGGTAGGAAACAGTGTAGGTGTCGGTGAGCAAAACCGGATCGTAACGCCATATCACTCGTTCAGGCCCGATCTTGTCCGACAGCCGCATAAACGTCTCCCGCAGGCGCGGTTTCGGCGGCAGATTGACTTCCATATCCTGAAGATACGCGTTGAGCGTAAACTGGAAGTAGTACGCGTAGTCGTCCAGCGCGTCGAGGTTCCCCATCATCGGGCCCGGGTTTTTGGTCCAGAACACGATACCGTCAACTGCGGAAGGCGACAGGTCAACTTCGCGTATGTGCCGGGGATTAAAAGGATTTTGCACCGGCACAAATCCCGCTTCGATGCGCTCAAACAGCCATTCCGCATGACAGGCGGGAATATCCGTTCTCCTGCTCGCGCTTATAATCATGGGAACAGCATACCTACCCGAGGTGTTTCCCCAAGACAATGCAGAGGATGCCGAGTACGGCGGTGTATGCGGCGAATCCGAACAAGCGTTTTTCGCGGACGATTTTCAACATCAGCCTGATGGCTAAAAGCCCTGAGAGAAAGGCCGTGAGCGTACCGACAGCCAGAGAGAGGCCCCCTGTTTCGGATACGCCGTCTGAGAAACCGGCCAACTGCAATACCAACGCGCCGAGAATCGCCGGGATGGAGAGCAAGAAAGAAAACCTCGCGGCGTCTTCCCGGTCAATGTTACGGAGGAGGCTGCCCGAAAGAGTCAACCCCGACCGGGAAACCGCCGGCAAAATAGCGACGCTTTGGCAAACCCCGATGACAACCGCGTCAAGCAGGTTCATCTTTTCCCTCGGCCGTTTTTCAGGCGGGGCCCCGGCGCGTATCGGCAACAACTCAGCCACGGTAAGCGCGACCGCCGTAAAAAGAAACGCCGGGCCGAGCAACGCGCCTCCCCGGAAGGCAGCCTCGATCACGTCGTTAAACAGGAGTGCCGCACCAACGGTGGGCAGGGTTGCGATGACCAGAAGCAGCGTCTGTTTCTGCCACGGTTTTTTGAGGAGGGCCAACACCTCTTCCCAAAGAACAATAACCACCGCTCCCAGCGTCCCCACATGCACCATCGTATCAAAGAGCAGAGGAGGCTCGTCGATCTTCAAAAGCCTTTGCAACAGCACCAGATGCCCGGAACTGCTCACCGGCAAAAATTCTGTTATCCCTTGTACCGCGCCAAGGACTATCGCCTGAATAACCGTCACAACTGCACCATTATACCAACATATCCGTCTCAAAGCCAAGCGGCCGTTTTGGAACAGACGGACAACGTTCCGTTTTGAAACAGCCTCCCCTGTTCACTACGCGCTGTTCATTTTATACTGTCAACAACGATGGAGTCTCTGTTTCAAAAAAAGATATGCTCGCCCGCAAAGATAAATCTGCACTTGGCCGTTGGTGAAAAAAGGCCGGATGGGTTTCACGACATCGAGAGCATCTTTGTGCCGGTCTCGTTGTGCGACCATATTGATCTTGCGGTTTCTCGTTCCGCAACGGTTTCCATAACGATACGCGGCATGGAGGACGGTGTTTCGGGTGGTATGCCGCTCGAACACAACCTGATGTACCGGGCCGCGTTCCTTTTTTCCCAAGAGACGGGACTCGCGTTTTCGCTGCGGATCGCCATCGAGAAAACGATTCCGCTGGGCGCGGGGCTGGGCGGCGGATCGTCAAATGCGGCGGCCATTCTCGGCGCGTTAAACGAGGCGGCGGGGTTTCCTCTTTCGCATGACGCGCTCATGGAGACAGCCGCCCGGCTTGGCAGCGACGTTCCGTTCTTTATCGAGGGAAAACCAGCATTCGTGAGCGGCCGAGGGGAGCATGTTGCCCCGTTCGCCGTGGACAAAGACTTGTTTTTCGTACTGGTCAAACCGGCCTTTGCAAGCGAAACCGCCGAGGCCTACCGTCTGCTGGACGAACGGCGTTCTGCTCTGCAAGCGTCCAGCCCGCGAGATTCCGTCTTGCGCGAGGCAGTCTCCCCGGAAACGCTGATCGCGGCACTCAAAAAGCCGCCGTCCGCGTGGCCCTACCGGAACGATTTCCAAAGCGTTTTTCTGGATGACCGGCATCCTCATTCAGGCGAGTACCGGGCAATTTTTTCCGCCCTGCACGGAACCGGCGCGTCGTTTACCCTGCTCTCAGGCTCCGGCTCGACGGTTTTCGGCGTGTATGAAAGCGCGGATGCGGCAGAGGCGGCGGCAACAGCCGTGGCATCATTGTGCAGTGAGCAAGGGGAATCCCGCCGGGGGAAGGCGGGCAAACGCTTCGTGTTACCCGCTGGATTGCTTCGCCCGCTCTAACGAGCGGCTTGCTCGCAATGACGAGCGTGTTCGTGTTGGTTCGCGTGGTTCGTGGCAGAGTCGTCATTGCGAGCGGAGCGCGGCAATCCAGCGTGAGGGCCTCCTTCGTCTGAATTGCTTCACCAACGGCAACCATGTTGCCGCGGGTTCGCAATGACAACCCCCCTCGTCACGACCCGCCCCGTCATTGCGGCCTGCCCGTCATTGCGAGCGAGCGGCAAATTGCCGAGCGAAGCAATCCAGTGCGAGGGCCTCCTCCATCTGGATTGCTTCACCCTTCGGGTTCGCAATGACAACACCCCTCGTCATTGCGGCAAGCCCCCCGTCATTGCGGCACGCTCCCCGCCGCCAACTGGTGAGCATCTGCGGTTTCCCACGAGAGCGCATCACGGTAACGGCAGCCTTGTTACCGGGGAGGCAGCGGCGGCGGGACCGCCCCGAACACCGGCTCCAGTTCCTTTATCGTTCCCGCCTCCGCCCATTGCGGCATCCCTTCTTTCCAGACCAGCGAGTTCCGTGTCAGTTCCCCTTTTTGCGCCATCGTTTTTAGTACCGCTATCGAAAAGGGACCGGCCGGGACCCCGTTTACCGACACGCTGTACGCAACGGCTTGGCCGCTCTGACTTTGTCCCGGCACTTCGGGGGCCGGATTACGGCTCGTTTTCTTGGCGAACCCGGGAAGCCCTTCTTTCTTTATCGTGAAAAACAAATCGTAGCCCGAATCCGAATCGAGCGTGATGGTGCTTACATCGTTATTCGATACGATAACCGCTTCCTTTTCAGTCCCCTCTTCCGTCCATCGGAGGTCCGCTTCCGCTATATCATACATCGCAAATCGATACGTGTTTTTCCCGTTGCGGACAATGATTTTCTCCGTGGATTGCGCCAAAACCTGGGCCTCAATCTGGCCGTTTACAAAGACGCACACCGAGTATTTGGATTTCAGCCTCGGAAAACTCACGTACACCGCCGATTGCCCGGCTTCCACCACGGCGTCCATATCGGTCTTGGGCACAAGCCGCCTGACATCCGCCGGATTGACCGGGGCCGCCTGCGTTTTGGCAGCCGCCGCCGGTTTCGAGGCGCATCCCGCGCATAAAACAGCCGTAACAACCATGCATATCAATCGTTGCTTTTGTGAAATCATCTTCTACCCCCCTATCCGCACTTGGTAAGGCCCGGCACTATTGGGCACAATTTCAAGCGTATATGCCCCACCGGGCGCAAAGCGCTGGTAAATCTCGATGTTTTTGTTTGATGCAAGCCGCGCTTCCTCGATTCTTCGTTCGTTTTCCTGCTGAATCTTTTTCGCCTTCGCGTCAGCCGCGGCTTGTTTGCCCATAGAAAAAAGGCCGCCTAAAATCTCCACCGCTTGCTGACGCTCGGCACCCGCCTTTCCCCCCACCTGCTCCGCCTGCCGTATCCGCTCCTGCTGTTCCCGATACGCGTTTGGATTATACTCGGAGTATTCGGTACCATCGAGACTTTGCAGTTTCAACGGGTGGCTGTAATCGGCCAACAGGGTATGCGACCCCGCCGGAATTGCCACCTTCACCGCTTCGCTTTGGAAAAGCCCCCAGTCTACGGTACTGCCGTCAATCGAGGTTACCACGACGGATGACGGGATAATAAGCGTGCAGAACTCCGCATCGTCCCACGACGTATCATACGCGCCCAAATCCTTGACGACTTCAGGCGGTTTTTGTTCCTGCGTCTGCGCCGATGATGGCGAAGACCCGCAAGCCGCAATAAACCCCATACTAACCACGAACACCAACAATGCCGGCACCACGCCGAACATTCTCAAAAAAATTCTTTTCTTTGCCATTTTATTACTCCTTACTTTATTTATGGCTTCAAAGTTTTCGTTATGCGGCGCCCTATATGGCGGCGAGATTTCATTTTTCAATGACGCATAACTTTTCTCAACGCTGTATACGCGCCAATTCCGTATACTGAATATCCGTCGGATGCGCCCCTCTTGAGCATTCGCATCCCCCGCAACCGGGCTATCCACACCATAAACCCTACGTCATATCCGCCTCCTCCATGCCCCATCATTACAAGCGAACCGCCCCGTCATTGCGAGCCCGCAGGGCGAAGCAATCCCGTGTGAGGGCCTTCCCCGTCTGGATTGCTTCGGTCTTCGCCCTCGCAATGACGATGCCCCGTCATTGCGAGGAACCTATCCGGCCCTAAGGCTGTTCCGCATACGCGCCTAAGGCTGTT
>JAISZQ010000327.1 GCA_031269165.1 Spirochaetaceae bacterium | reverse complement strand
CCTCCGCTGTGATTCGGTCGCGGGCTTTGCCCGCTTCTGGAGTTTCGGGCGGGGCGGGCAAACAGTCGCAGGGCTTCGCCCTGCTTCTTGCCTACGCCCCGCTTGTTCCGAAACTCCATGACTGAAACGTGGGATGGGGGCGTTACGGGGGTGGGCCTACAACCCTCAACGTCCTATTTCGGGTTTCCGGCCGGGGCGTACTCAGTCCTGCGTCCATCCGTGGACGCTTGGGGTACGCCCACAAAACCATGCACCGCATGGTTTTGTCCCCGTTGAAGGGGGTAGCGGATGACCAAACGAAGGGAGATGTGGACGCGCCTTTAGGTGCGGGCATATCGACCGGAGAGCGGGCTGTAGCGTGGGGGACGGCGTTCCCCCTTTTGATGAGATTCTGAACAGGCTCTAAGGAATTGAACAAGACGCGAATTTGCCTTCTTGCGCCTGGCCGAATACGGCCTTGATGAGAATGTCTTTGCACACGGCGAGCGTGTCTTGCAGGACGGCCTGTTCGCCCAGGCTGAAGGGCGAGAGAACCCAGTCGGCGATGTTGTCATGAGGAGGGCGACCGACGCCGATGCGAAGCCGCCAAAAATCCGCCGTGCCGAGGCACGTTTTGAGGGAACGAAGGCCGTTATGCCCGCCCAAGCCGCCGCTCCATTTGAGCGCGGCCGTTCCCAGCGGCAGTTCAATCTCATCATGGACGACGAGGCACCGGGCCAGAGGGATTTTATAAAAAGAAAGAAGCGCCGAAGCCGATTCGCCTGACCGATTCATGTAGGTCTCCGGGATGAGAAAGAACGGCGTTTTCGTGTCCCCATTCAGAGTAAGCGGCACGGAAGCAAAAAGCCCCTTAAACTTGTTTCGGTAATCGCCGGGAAAGGACTTGGCGAGAAGCCTTCCCGCATTGTGCCGGGTATACTCGTAGTCCGGGCCGGGATTGCCAAGAAAAATGACGGCGGCAATAGCGCGTTCGGTTGCCGCAGGATCCGTTCCGAAAGGCTCTTTGCCGGTATGCGCGGACGTTTTCACCGTCGCGGATGTGTCCGGGGATTGTTTGGGGAAACCGAAAATTCCTGACACGACTATTCTGCCCCCTCTTTCTCCCACCGGGCGCAGAAACTTTCCCATGCCGCAATCGTGGCGTCGTAGGTCGTGTTGCCCACGTCGCCCCTGCCGAGCCAGTCGTCTCCTTGCGCGGCGTAGAGGTCTTTGAGTTGGCGTTTCAGGTCGGCGGCCGTGAACGCGGGATCGCTTTCCCGCCGCCGCTGAAGCCCGGTGAACTCCTGCTCAAATATTTTATCGTACAAATCGTCCAAATAATCGTTCATAACCCTTTCTCCCTCAAGGCGGTTCAAAACGCCGGAGGCTCCTCTATCATAAGCGTAAACCCCGATGTGTGTCCAGTTTCCCCCGTGAACAAGGGAAACGCTCCGCCAACCTCGGTCAACAAATTAAGCGCATGAAACAGAGAGATTACAGGTTACCAAGACTTTTCGTTTTTTGTCAGCGAATGTGCGCCATATAGGGCGTTGCGAATACGCTCTGATGGGTATGTATAGTGATTCTCCTTTATAATACCAAACATCAAAGTGTCGGGGATGTTGCGGACGCAAACCCTACGGGTTTGCTTCGGGAGTTTCGGGCGGGCTCGTGTCTCGACATGGTTCAAACTGCGAGTATAGCCTGAAGAGGCTGTTTCAAAATCTCGCGTTGCGGCAGAGGGCAGATCTCTTTTGAGGCCGTCTCTGGACGGGGATGCCGAGGCTGTTTGTAACGTCGTTTTTGCGGTAAACCGGGGGCAAAGCCCCCGGTTAGCCGGGCGGAAACGTGGGGGAGGACTGGTTGTTGGGCGAAAAACTCGTTTTTGCCTCCCATATCCCCGTCCTTAGGCTGTCCCAACTCAGCGCGTAGGCCATTGCCGCCGGGATTGGTGTCTTCGCCTCCGCCACAACCGCATCCCAGTCCACCTCTTTCACTTCAGGCGGCGGCTCCCCTGCCAGAATCTCCGACCAGTACCGCTCCCCCCAAAGATGCGCCTTCCTTCCCGTCCGAATGTTAAAGCGGAGGGAGAACGTTTGTTTCAGCCACTGCATGATCTTCGGGAGTTCAAGCCCGTTGGCGGGCTTGATGTAAAACGAAAGCCACGCCCCGTCGAGCGCAAGCCCGCGCATCTCGAAACCGAATTTCGCCTTCGTTTCGATGAGTACCCGATAGAAGAGCACCACCGCCCACGCCAGCCGGAACAAAGGCTCGCCGACATTAATCGCCGTACGAACCTCGTACCAGACATTTTCCGCTAATTCTCTTGGCCCTTTCATAGACACCTTCCTGTAGAGAGATGGGGCTGTTCCAAAACAGAAGTTTCGGAACAGCCGTATACCCTCTATTAAGGTGTTGAGGTGCCGTTTTGCTTTAATCTGACGGGAAAAAAGTGTGAAAAAAGTGAAAAACGTTAAGGCTTTGACCGATTTTGCACGTTGCGGCGGGGGGCAGGCCTTCTCTGAGGCCGTTTTGGGGCGGGGCGAACCCCACGGGAACGCAAGTCTTCGCCGAGATTCGGGGGCGTTACGGGGATCTCCCTACAGCCCTCAGCGTCCTGCTTCGGACTTCCGGGCCGGAGCGTACTCGGTAATGCGTCCGTCCGTGGACGCTTGGGGTACGCCCACAAAACCATGCACCGCATGGTTTTGTCCCCGTAGAGGGGGATAGCGGAGGGCGAAGACCGGAGCGAAGGAGGAGACGCGGCAATTTGCCGATCCCCCTTTTTGCTGAGATTTTGAACGGGCTCTCAAGCGGGGAGAAAGAGGTACCGAAAGGCGGAGCGGAATAAGATACCCCGTAAAGCCCGGTTTCACCATAACCGTAAGGCGAACTGCCGAGAAGGAGAAGGAGGAAATTCTTAACGGGTTGACCGTAGCCGGCAATGCGCCGCAACGTCCCCGCTTTAACTTGTTGCGTGGGGTTTTGAAACAGGATCGGGTTATTCGTTCGCCGAGAGGCCGAATAGCTTGCTGAGTTCTTTGAGGTGGTTGCCGATGAAGACGGCGATATAGGCGGTGATGACCGTGCCTATGGTGACGGCGAGCGGGATCGTGAAACCGTTGCCAAAATCGCGCGCCAGAGTGCCGAAGTCCATGCCGAAGAACGAAGTGGTGAGCGCGGCGATGATGATGACGCCTGATATGATCCAGTCGCGGATGGGCAGAATTTCAGGCGAAAGATCAGCAAGCAAGCCGGAGGCCGCCGCGTCTTGTTCCTCGCCGATGAGGGCCATCACGGAGTCCGCGACGCTTTCATATCCGCTTTCCGCGCTTCCCCCGTCTGTGAAAAAGTCGGTATGCATGATCTCGCATACGTTTTCATATCGCACGAGGTCGCGGGCGCATTTTTGGCAACCCAGCAGGTGGAACGCGATGACGAGGCGGTCGAAAAACGAAAGAGATTCGCCTTCATAAATTTTTTCAATGACAAAACTATGTTTTGTACCAAAACCGTGTTTTGTGCCAAAACTATGTTTCATATACGCCTCCAATCGCGCTTAACTTCTCCCGCAATATCCGCTTTGCCCGCAAGACATGCGACTTTACCGTATTAATAGGAATAGCGGTCATTCGCGCAATTTCCTCATACGTCAACTCATAAAAAAAGGAAAGGTCGATGCAGATCCGGTATTTTTCAGGCAGTTCCCGCACCGCGGTACGCACCGCTTCCTTAATGTTTTTTTTCAAGAGGTCGCGCTCGGGCATATCGGAAGACACCGCCTCCCTTCCGGCCGCATCGTCCCCGGTTGCCAGGCTCACATATTCCTTAAGCCCTCGCTTGCCGTTTACCGCTTGGTTATAGGCAATTCTGAAGAGCCACGTTGAAAAACTGCTCCGTCTCTCGAAGCGCGGCAACGCGTGAAACGCCTTTAAAAAAACTTCCTGCGTAAAATCCCGCGCCTCATCCCTGTTGTGGAAAAAACCGCGCCCCATCGCAAAAACTTTCTTTTCGTGCCGTTCGATAAGCACCCGGTACAATCCGCTCTGACCGGACAAAATAAGATCGACAATCTCATGGTCACCGAGCGAATTATCCGCGCTGTTTCTCCGCCCCTCGTCCCGCTTCACCGGGGCCTTTGTATCACATAGTAAACAAGCAACGCCGTTCCCACTGCCAGCGGAATGAGCCCGCCCAGCAAACCGTAACTCTTCCCCAGCGTAAAGATGAGAAACACGGTCATCGTCATCCCCACAATCGCCAGAAGAAGGCCGGTGAGCAGACTGAAATTCAGAAAATCAAACCGGGGCCTCTCGTAGAGGTTGTTTTTGATGAGCAACACTTTCCGCTTGTGAGTCCAGAGCATCCAAAAGAACACCACCACCGAGCCCATAACGATCCCCACAATCGGTATCACCGCGAGAAGCACCCGTGCCGCGTTTGAAACTGCGCCATCCATATCTTATTAGACAAGTATACTCCAAAAAGGTTGCGGAGTCAAGCCTGCGCCCCTTTGGTTATCAGCAATTCCGATTTCAAAAAAAGGGGGAAAGCCTTCCCCCTCGCTCCGGCCCTGCGGGCCTCCGCTACCCCCTTCAACGGGGGCCTCTGCCCCCGTAACGCCCCCGAATCACGACGGGGAAGGAATCTGGCGAACATAGTTCGCGTTGAAATCGGAATTGCTGCCTTCGGTTATCAGCAATTCCGATTTCAAAAAAAAGGGGAATCGGCAATGTGCATTGGCAAGTTGCCACACCTTCCCCCTCGTTCCGGCAATGGGCTAAATGCCCGCCGCCTCCACTACCCCTTCAGCGGGGCAAAACCATGCATGGTTGCTGCCCTGCACAGGGGTTGGCGCATTGGATTTTTGTCAAACCTATGGTATACTTGCCGCATGAGCGTTGATGTTTTTGCAAAAGATGTTTTTGCCAAGGATGTTCAGGTAACGTTTCGGCATATCGACCGGGGAGGGTCTCTTTCGCCGGTCGCCGCGCTGGATTATTTGGAGGAGGCCGCGTTTGGTCATGCGGAGTTGCTGGGGGTCGGTTACGAGGCGATGATGGAGCGGCGGCGGGTCTGGATTCTTTCCCGGATCAGCGTCCGCATGGACACGAGGCCGCGCTTTCACGAAAACGTCACGGTGAGCAGTTGGCCGCGCGGGCATGACCGGCTCTTCGCGGTCCGTGATTACGAGATTGCGCGTGACGGGCAGCCTCTGGTGAGGGGACGGAGTAACTGGATCATCTTCGACCCGGACAAGCGGCGCCCGGTTCGCCCCGAGGAGATCATGGACACGTTGCCGCTGAACGACGGCAAAAACGCGCTCACGGAGAGTCCCGCCGCTCTGGGCGCAATGGAGGGGCTTACCCGTGCCGCCACGCGCAAGGCGCTCTATGCGGATCTCGACTTCAACGGCCATGTCCACAACACCCGCTATATGCAGTGGATATGCGATCTTTTCGACCCGGAAAAAATCGAACAAGCGCCGTCAATCAGCATTGACATCAACTACCTCAAGGAGATTACCGCGTTGTCCGTTACCGAGTTATGGTTTGGCGAAACGGACGGCGTGTACCATATCGAAGGGCGGCAGGAAAGCGGCCCGGTATTCAGGGCGCGGGTCTCGTTTTAACCGCAGACGGCCTCCCCTTAAAAAGAGAAAACGGACGTAACGGTTCAGTCGCCCCTTATTTTACTCGCTGGATTGCTTAGTTTCGCTCGCAATGACAGGCGGCGCGCTTGTATAGTCGTTCTCTTTAGAGCCTGTTCAAAATCTCGGCAAAAGGGGGAACGGCAACAAGTTGCCGCGCCTTCCCCCTCGCTACGGCCAGCTCAAACCATTGCGGGGTATACCCCGCAATGGTTTGAGCCGTCCTCCGCTACCCCCTTCAACGGGGGTCAAACCCCCGTAACGCCCCCGTATCTCGGCGGGAAAGGGGCCCTCTTGCCAAAAAAAACGTTATTGATTATATTATTTCTTACTAAAAGAGTAGGGTTTACGATGGGAGAGACGCTATATGGAAAGACACATTTATCTTGATTACAACGCGACGACGCCGCTTCGTGACGAGGTGCGCGAGGTGATGGCGGACGCGCTTTTCGTTTACGGGAACGCTTCGAGTATGCACCGGTCGGGGCGGGAGGCACGGGCACAGGTTGAAGAGGCGCGGCGGGCGGTGGCGGCGTTGATCGGGGCGCGGCGGGCGGAAGAGGTGATTTTCACGTCGGGCGGGTCCGAGTCAAACAACACGGTGTTCGAGACCATGCGGGACATCGTTACACGGAAGTGTAACGGCGGCGGCAAAGACGATAATCGAACGGAGATCATCACGACGGTGGTGGAACACCCCTGTGTGCTCAATTCGGCGAAATATCTCAAAGAACGGGGGTACAAGGTGACGTTTCTGCCGGTTGACGAGGCGGGCAAGGTGAAGATGAACGAGTATCGGGCGGCGTTGAATGACCGGACGCTGCTCGTGTCGGTGATGATGGCAAACAACGAGATCGGCACCATCGAGGACATCGCCGAGATCGTCCGCCTTGCCAAGTCTGTCGGGGCACTGACGCACACGGACGCGACACAGGCGGTGGGAAAAATCCCGGTGGATGTAGAAGCACTGGGAGTCGACTACCTCACGATGTCCTGCCACAAGATTTACGGCCCCAAGGGAATCGGCGCGCTCTACAAGCGGGAGGGTGCCCCCCTTTCGCCGCTCATTCACGGCGGCCATCAGGAGGACGGCTTTCGCGCCGGGACGTACAACAACCTCGGCATCATCGGGTTTGGGGAGGCGGCGCGTCTTGCCAAGCGGGATCTTGCCGAGTACGGCCGGACGATGCGCGAACTGCGTGACCGGCTCCGTGACGGCCTCCTCGCGACTATTCCGAACATCAAGGTGAACGGGCACCCCACGGACGTGCTTCCCAACACGCTGAACGTGTCGTTCCCCGGCGCGGAAGGCGAGGCGATCCTCCTCTCCCTTGACCTTGAGGGCATCGAGGCGAGTACCGGGTCGGCCTGCGCGTCGGGCAGTCTCGACCCGTCCCACGTGCTCATGGCGATCGGCGTGTGGCCCGAACTTGCCCACGGCTCGATCCGGTTTAGTCTGGGACAGGGCGTTACCCAGGAAGACATCGGCTATGTGCTGGAAAAAACGCCGCCCATCATCGCCCGGTTGCGGGCGATGTCGACGGTGCGCGCGCCGCTCTGTCGAGACGCGACGTGTACTATTTGTAAGGAATAAGCATGAACCTTTCAGGTTCATATTCGATTGAACGTCAGCGGCGAAACGTCCGCTTGTTAGAGGAGTGAGATTAACCTTTCGGGTTAATTCCGATTGAACGTCAGCGGTGATACTACCGCTTTATAGAGGAGTGAGCATGAACCTTTCAGGTTCATATTCGATTGAACGTCAGCGGCGATACCGCCGCTTGTTAGAGGAGTGACACATGACAGACTGGCTTTATTCACCCATCGTGAAAGACCATTTTACCAACCCGCGCAACGTGCTCTACGAAGGCGTGGAAACGTTTCCCTGCGACGGCCAGGGACAGACGGGCAACATCAAGTGCGGCGATCAGATGATGATGATGCTCCGTATCGAGGACGACGTCATCAAGGATATCCGCTGGAAAACCTACGGTTGCGCGAGTGCCATCGCGTCAACCAGTATGCTTTCGGAAACCGTGAAGGGCATGAACATCCGCGACGCCTACAACATCAAGCCGGAGGATCTCGTCAAGAAACTCGGCGGCCTTCCCGAAAACAAGATTCACTGCTCGGTTCTGGGCGACAAGGCCCTCCGCGCCGCCATCGACAACTATCTGGAACGGCACGGCCGCGCGGGCGAGTTGAAAATCGAAGCGACAACCATCTGCAACTGCCTGGGGATCACCGACAAGGACATCGAAACCGCGTTTCAGGCCGGCGCGCGCGACTGGGAAGCGCTTCAAGCCGCCACCAAGATCGGCACAAGTTGCGGCACCTGCAAGGACAAGGCCCTGGAGTTGCTGCACGAGCTCGCGCATATCTACGGAACCGACAAAGACTAAAGAGGAAAACCGGGCGTTTGTGATAAGGCGGCGATTACCCCACTGTCAACAACTTAAGCCAATGGAATATAAGAGTGGTCAACGGATCACACAGATTTTTAGTTTTTTGTCCGCGAATGTACGCGAATGTGCGCCATACATGGCGTTGCGAATACGCGCTGATGGGTATGTATTATTCGATTTATTCGCGCCATTCGCGGACCAAAATTCTTAAGTTGTTGACAAGGGCGATCGCCCCCGTGAGTTCGTGATCCCTTCCCTTATGATTCAACGCCCGGTTCTTGACGCTTGAGTCTGTTCCAAAACGAATTGAGCCTGTTTCAAAACTCGCTCGAGTTTTGAAACAGGCTCAATTAACGGTGCGCTCACGCGCACCGTTTTGGAACAGCCCTGCTTACTTCCCCAGCACGATGTCGGAGAAGATATTCTCGTAAAGCTCCTGCTTGCCGCTCGTCCACCCGGCCTTGCCGTAGTCTGTGGCGAGGGCCGCGAGCGCGTCAAGCGTGAAACCGCCCTTTTCAAACTTCGCGCCGTCTCCTGAGTCGAAGTCGGCGTAACGTTTCTTGAGGAGGCCGGGGAATCGGCCGTCGGCGAGAAGCGCGTCGGCTTTTTCAAGGCCGTAGGCAAAGGCGTCCATGCCGCCGATGTGGGCGATGAAAAGGTCTTCGCTGTCGATCGAGTTACGGCGGATTTTCGCGTCGAAGTTGAGGCCGCCGGTCTTGAAGCCGCCCATGCGGAGAATGGCGAGCATCGCCTGGGTGGTCTCGTAGACGCTGGACGGGAACTGGTCGGTGTCCCAACCGTTGCGCGGTTCGCCCCGGTTCGCGTCAACCGAGCCCAGCATATCGTTGTCCACACACACATTGAGCTCGTGGGCAAAGTCGTGCCCGGCAAGTTCCGCGTGGTTTGCCTCGATGTTGAGCTTGAAGTCCTTGTCAAGGCCGTGGGCGCGGAGGAAGCCGATCACCGTCTCGCTGTCGAAGTCGTACTGGTGCTTGGTCGGCTCCATCGGCTTGGGCTCGATGTAGAAACAGCCCTTGAAACCCTGCTTGCGGGCATAGTCGCGGGCGATGGTGAGCAACGTCGCAAGATGCTCCTTCTCGCGCTTCTGGTCGGTGTTGAGCAAGGACATATACCCCTCGCGCCCGCCCCAGAACGTGTAGCCCTCGCCGCCGAGTTTGATCGTCCCGTCGATGGCGTGCTTTACTTGGTTGGCCGCATGGGCGACAACGGCAAATTCGGGGTTGGTCGCCGCGCCGTTCATGAAACGCGGGTTGGTGAACACATTCGCCGTTCCCCAGAGGAGTTTGACCCCGGTCGCGTCCTGCCGCTTCTTCAACTCGTCAACGATCGCCGCGAGATTCTTCGCCGATTCGTCGGGGGTCTTCCCTTCCGGCGCGATGTCGCGGTCGTGCCACGCATAGTACGGAGCGCCGATCTTCGTGATAAACTCAAACGCCGCATCCGCCTTGTTCACCGCGTTCCGCATCGGATCACTCGTGCTGTTCCACGGAAAAAGATGCGTTGCCGCGCCGAACGGATCCGCCCCATCTCCGCAGAAACTGTGCCAGTACGCGATGGCGAACCGCAACCAGTCCTTCATCTTTCTGCCGCGAACCGTCTTCTCCGCGTCATAGTACTTAAAGGCAAGCGGATTCTTCGATCCGCTCCCCTCGTACGCGACCTTCCCGATACCCGGAAAGTACTCTTTCTCACCGACAAAATAGGTAGCCATAATATCCTCCATTCATTTTATTTGACGCGCAAAGCGCCTTTGCATGCCTCTCTTTATTCGCCTTTTTGAGACTCCAACTCTTTCCCCTCGTCAAACCAATATTTAACAAAGGAACCGTTCCCGCTGTTCCCGCTCATACCTTCTCTGATGGCGGGACTGCGCTACCGCGTAGATGAAACTGGAAACCGCTATCACAATACCGGCTACAATGCCAATCTGTTCAATGAGCGTTATTCCCATTCTTCGCCCCCTTCAGACAAGTGAGCCTGTTTCAAACCTTGAAGTTTAGGAACAGCCGCAAACAACAAACAGTATACCATGAAGCATGCATAATGGGAAGCGGCCCCTCGAGCAGGTTAAGCCTGATGGCGCGCCATAAAAGGGGGAAGTCGCGGCAAATTGCCGCCCCCTCGCTCCGGTCTTGCGCCCTACGCTACCCCCTCTGCGGGGGTCAACCCCCCGCAACGCCCCCGGATCACCGCGAAGACGTGCGTCTCGCAGGGTTTTGGAACAGGCTCTGTTGACCGGGGGAAGCCTCCCCACCGTTTTTGTGCCGATACCGGCGTTTTTCTTATCCCTTGATGTCGATAAGGGACGGGGCGTCTCCCGAGGTGAAAGGCGACGGGCGGCGGACAAAAGGATTGACGCGGAGCGCGTTGATCTCCGTGCGGATCTCTTCCATGCGGGACTGTAACAGATTCTTGTTGCGCGTCACACGGGCGGCGGCCTCAACACGAAAATCTTCAATGGTCGAGGCTATATGCCCCACATCGGACGAGGCCGCAAGCGTAGTGGCCGGAACGATCGCCCGCATCGGCTCGATGACTTTTTGAATGGCCATGATGTCGCCGACGATCTTTTCTTCGAGATCCACATGGGCGATAAGGTCCTCGACGGAGCCCGCTTCAATCTTGTCCTTTTGTTTGTCGAGAACCGTAAGATAGGATTCAAACCGTTCCCTTTGCTGGAGAAGGAGTGCCCGAAAACGTTTCAGGAGAACGACACGGGAGGCGACTTCCGCTTCCGGTACGGCCATCAGCTTGCTATGTTTAAGGCGATGCCCTGCGCGATCCCACCCGGCGTGGCCTCTGTCTGCGCGATTGCCTGCCAACTGTCACGAAGACTCTTCACCATATCGCGTACAACCTTGATGCGCTCGCCGTCAAAACTGACGTTCGCTTCAAGCAGTTCCTGATTGAAAAACGTGTAAAGCGAAAAGAGGTTTTTCGCAATGTCCCCTCCCGCATCAAAATCGAGCGAAACCGTGAGTTCCGTGATGATCTCTTGGGCGCGAATCACCGACTTCCCGATTTTTTCGATGATCCCCGGATCACATTTCGGCTGGGATTTCTTCTGAGTAATCAGAATAACCGCCTGATCCAGATTTTTCACCGCGCCATCGTAAAGCATAACAATAAGCTGTCCTTGACTCGCCGTCTTTATGCTCGTCTCCCGGTAAGCGGAATATGCGTTCGTGTAAGCCAAAATAAACCCCTTCGCAGTATAGTATACTTTTTATATCGGCAAAAAGCAACCCGGCTTTAACAGCAATTCCGATTTCAAAAAAAGAGGGAAGTCTCCCATTGTCAACAACGTGAGCAAAAAGAAAAGAAAGGTCCGCGGATTTTCGCGGATCGAGCGGGGTATAATCCGTGAAAATCCGCATCGTCATGTATGGCGCAATCCGCAGACAAAATTCTTAGAGCCTGTTCAAAAACCCTGCGGGACGCAAGCCGCCGCTTTGATTCGGGGGCGTTAAGGGGGTGGCAACCCCCGTAGAGGGGGTAGCGTAGGGCGCAAGACCGGAGCGAGGGGGAGACTTCCCCCTGTCAACAACTTAAGAATTTTGGTCCGCGAATGGCGCGAATAAATACGAATAATACATACCCAGCAGTGCGTATTCGCGTACATTCGCGGACAAAA
>JAISZQ010000238.1 GCA_031269165.1 Spirochaetaceae bacterium | reverse complement strand
CGAGGAAAGGCATCCGTTTCTCAAAAACAGAACGGACGCGCAAGATCGTTGTGGCCCTTACCATAAACATCTGGTTTTTTGGGAGAATTGGTTTGATACAATAATTTTAGGACATTACCCCGTTCCGCCATCCGTCATT
The DNA here is from genome assembly GCA_031269165.1 of Spirochaetaceae bacterium. Lineage (GTDB taxonomy): Bacteria > Spirochaetota > Spirochaetia > Treponematales > Breznakiellaceae > JAIRNN01. The sequence continues at coordinate 5,540 of JAISZQ010000238.1, read as the reverse complement.
GCGAACCCGAAGGGTGAAGCAATCCAGAAAGGGAAGGCCTTCGCACTGGATTGCTTCGCCCGCTCCAATAGCGGCTCGCTCGCAATGACAGGCGGCCCGTTCGCAATGACGGCGGGCGTCGTCATTGCGAAGTGAGAAGGGCGAAGCAATCCAAAAGGGAAAGGCCCTCGCACTGGATTGTTTCGCCCGCTCCAATAGCGGCTCGCTCGCAATGACGGGCGGCCCGTCCGCAATGACGGCGGGCATCGTCATTGCGAACCCGAAGGGTGAAGCAATCCGTAAACCGCAGACGGCGATCAATCACCTTGAGCCGCAGATGAACACCCATTTTTGTTCAACACCCTTTTTATTTGTGTCCATCTGTGGTAATCTTTAGTTCCCTGTATTTTCAATCCTGTGATTAGCCTTGTGATGAAGTCCTCCACGGCTAAAACGGCTTCTTTACCGATAATAAGAGGATAAGGAAATGAGTCGAAAAATAGAATTTCGGCTTGAAGAACGTGACTTTACCGGATAAAAACGCCAAAAAAATTCTCATTGCCGCGCTTATTCTCGTTGTGTTAGCGCTCTTTTCGGCACTCGCGCTGCGCCCGGCCCAGCTGAGGATGCTTGCGGCAATCGAAGATGCCCGCGACACCCTGCTTGCGCAAGCCGAGACCTTTCTGGGGAAAAAGATCGCCTATGCGTCGATGGGTCTTGCTTTTCCGGTGTTAATCGATATCCGAGGCGTTTCCATTGCCGGGGGAAATTCCGGCATTCCCGATTTCTCTATTGCCCGGGTGAGAGTCCGCTATTCCCTGCGGGAAATCCTGCTCGCTTTTCTTGAATCGAAGGAAAAGACAAGTCTTGACCAACTCCCCTTTTCGATTAAAGAGGTCGTCATCGATAAGCCGGACGTGATAATCGACATAGATGCCCTTTCCGCTCACGTCTCGTCCCGTGAACCAAGCCGGAACGACCCGCTCAATGTGGATTGGGAACGGGAACTGCAAAAGATTTTCGCCTTTCTGCCCAACGGCCTCATCGTCCGGCTGAACAAAGGGGTTGTGGGCGTGGCGGCGGCGGAAGTTGCCGCGCATTTGAAAACGCTCAAGGCGACAGTGCAGGTCAAAAAGAGCCGGGTCAAACTCAGTGCCTCGTGGAAGACGGAAGGCTCGATCTCGAGCGCGCAGGTTCAACAGATGAACAACCGGCAGCCGCTTCCGGTTGAGGCGGGCAGCCGGGTACGCGCCGATTTTTCGGTTGCCGACGGCTCAGGACGCGGGACCCTCTGGCTTTCCCGCATTCGTTCAAGCCTTCTGGACATCCCGCAGATGGCGTTCACCGCGACGCTGGCCGACAGAAAGCTTTCGGTCGAAAAGATCGGCGGCCGCCTCCCCTACGCGCTTTCGGCGGACCTTGACCTTGGAAGCGGCGCGGCAGCCGTCACTTTCAGCGCGGAACGCTTTGCCGCCTATTCGTTTGCCACAGTGAAGGGGGGCTTCCGCCGCTACACCCCCTGGATTCCGGCGGTAATCTCCGGTACGGCGCGGGTAACAACGACGCTCGGCGCACAATCAATGGATCCCCAGTTTGACGTTAGGGTAAACGGCGTGTTCCGGCGGCAATCCCCGCTCGGCGCATCCACATTTGTGGTTCAGGGCACCGGAGACACCCGCCGCGCGCGGCTTTCCCGGCTTGGGCTGACTCTGCCGCAAGAAGGACTTCCGTTTAAGGGAGACCTCTCTTTTAGCGGCACTATCGGGTACCGGGAACTCGCGCTTGACGGCGTTTTTCGAGTTAAGGACTTTATGATGCGGGAAGACCGCCCCCTATCAGGCGAATTTATCGTCGATACCCATGACCGCACGACAACTCTCTTTGCCGAGACGTTCTTTCTGGGAGACGTCGAGTTTTCCGCGTTCAATGTGGATGTAACCAGAGAAGAACAATCCGCGATTATCGGTGTTTCCGCCCTCCGTTTCCGTGAGACGGCGATTGATGAAGAGACCGGTTTTGGCGACATCCGTCTCGGCCGTCTTTCCATCGAAGGTTTTTTCAACTGGAAAGAGAAGATTCTTGACCTGAGCCTCGTGTTGGAAGAAATGTCGGCGCAAGACCTTCTTGCCATTGCCCATGTCTTTGTCGATGTACCCGAACTGCCGGATATGCTTGACACTATAATCGAAGGCACCGAGTTTACCACGGATGTCTTCGTCTCGACCGATTTCAAAAGCGTCACCTACAGCATTCCGGTCTTTGTTACGGCCTATACCGGCAAGGAAAAAAACGGCAAATCTACCTCGATAACGGCGGCCGCCTCGATTTTCGGTACGGAAACGCGCGTTTCCATCGTTGAATCGACGATCAATCTGCCCGACGGCACCCTCAACCTCTCGGCCGATTTTGATTTTGCCGATTTCAACGACATCCTCTTCAGAACGGAATTTACCTACAAGGATTTGTTCTATTATGTCAGCGGGCAGGTGATGGACAATTCGATAACCCTGTCCGGTTCCTACGACCTCCAAGCCTTTTTCAGTTTGAGCGATACCGGTTCTTTCTCCGGGTACCTCAGGACAAATGGCGCGCGTATTCCCTACAAAGACCAGGTGGTCAATGTAAACCTGACGACCTCTCTGCGTTACGATTCAATTGACGACTGGTCGTTTGACGTGGATACGCTTGAGATTCAGAACCTCTTGATTGGAGTGACGCCGATTAACGCGCTGCGGATAACCGGCAGGGCGGACCAGGACGGCGCAACGCTCCCGCTCATTTCCCTTGCGGATGCGGGGGGAACCCTTGCGGGAAACGGCCGGGTGGATTGGGACCTGGGAACCGGCGGTATCCTGTTTACCGCGAACCTCTCCGACACGAGAGGCTCGGAAATGTTTTTCGCCGAGGGCGCGTACAACAACGGCGCGCTTGAACTCCACACCAACACCACGGCGCTCAAGTTAGCGCGGTTTCTCAAGAACAGTTTTAACGCTTCCGTTTCCGGCATTATTGACGTTACCATTGACAATATTTTTGCCAAAACACTCGACAACTGGTCCCTCACCGTTGACCTCACCTCGCTTGCCGCAGAGATCGGTTCTTCCAACGTGAACATAGCGGCACGCGGCGAAATTTATCCTGACCGATTGTCTCTGGTTGATACCCGGGTCAACTGGGACGGAATCGCGGTGTATGTGCCTTCGATTGCCTTTGCAAACAGCCGTCTGGATGCCGACGCGCAGTTACGCGGCATCATCCTGGGTCGCACGGTTGATCTTACGCTGAATACGGCGGTCGATTTTCAGAACTTCACGAGCCTCCTGCGCTTTAAGGAAAGTTTTTCTGATTTTGACGGCACCCTTTCCCTTTCCGCCCTGAAGATCGACAACTGGACGATGGAAAACCCATCCGGCTTCACGTTCAGCCGTCATGACGCGGCCGTTTCGCTGAACGGCGGCCCTTCCAACATGGTCAGGCTGGAAATGAAGGAAACAGGCGAGTTCTACGCGGGGTTCTCCGCGCCTTCGCCGATTCGCGGCACGGTCACCGGGAATATTTCAGGCGGGAACATCGCGGCGCGGGGCAGCAACCTCTACGTTGACCTTCTCTCGCTCTGGGACTATATCCCCGCTCAGAACGTCATCAACATCAAAGGCGGCTTCGCCATCGCCGACATCGAAGCGCGCGGCCCTTTGAGCGACCCGGAATTCTACGGCACGGCACAGGGCGCGAGCATCCGTTTGGACATTCCCCGGTACCTCAACGACGAAATCGGCCCCGTTCCCATCGCCATTCGCTTGGACGGGCAAGAGATGCGCTTTGGCCCGGTTCGCGCCCCCTGCGGGACCGGTTACGGCATGGTAACCGGGGTCTTTGAGTTTAGCCGCTGGATACCCAGCAACTTTACCATCACGATCGACGTGGAAGAAGAGCATCTCATCCCGTACAAGGTGAACATCGCCGGGGTTAAGGCGCACGGCGAAACGTCCGGTCACATGGAAATCGCGCTCCAAGATGCCGTACTCAGCGTTATGGGCGATCTCTTGGGCGAAAACACGGAGATTACCCTTGACCCGGCGGGGTTCAATCAAAATGTGTCCCCCAATCCTTCTCCCGTCATCGTCGATTTTACCATCACCACCGGCCGCCGGGTGGAATTCCTCTGGCCGAACGAGGATCTTCCCATCTTGCAGGCGAATCCGGCTTCCGGCAACTCGATACATATCTCCTCCGACAATCTCTCAGGCGGGTTCGAGCTGAAAGGCGATATCGACATACGGAGCGGGGAAATCTTTTATATTGAAAGAAGTTTTTATATCCGCGAAGGGACGCTCACCTTCAACGAAAACGAGACCCGCTTCGAACCGACCATTGCCGCCCGCGCCGAAACCCGCGACCGCACCGATGACGGCCCGGTCACCATCTCGCTGGTGATCGACAACCAGCCGCTCACCTCCTTTCAGGCCCGCTTTGAATCCACCCCGGCGTTGTCCCAAGCGGACATCTTCGCCTTGCTGGGTCAGAACATTGTCGGCGGCGCGACCACGGAGACGGGTCAGATCACCGGGGCATTCGGCGGCGCGATCACCGATGTGCTCTCCCAGTTCAGCGTTGTCCGCCGTATCGAACGGGCCATCCGCGACACCCTGCATATCGATATGTTTTCCGTGCGAACCCAGGCCATCTCCAACTTCTTCGTCCAAGCGACCAGTACCCAGACGAGGCAGGACACGGACAGCAGTTTCAGCAGGTATTTCGACAACACCGCCGTCTTCCTCGGCAAGTACCTTACCAGCGACTTTTTTGTTCAGGGAATGCTCACTTTCCGCTATGATGACCTCGCCGACCTCACGCAGCGGGGCCTCAAATTCGAGCCCGACATCGGCATCGAGCTTCGCAGTCCTCTTTTCGACATCCGCTGGAACATCGTGCCCACGACTCCCCAGGCCCTCTTCATCCCCGACACCACCTTCACCATCCTCTGGCGCAAAACCTTTTAGGGTTGATTGGGCTATTTGGTAAGATAACGAGTCCGTTTACGCTTCGCCGCCGGTAGGCGGCTCGGGGTTCCGTGTGGCTCTGGTCTCGCTTCGCTTCATTTCCACGCCATTGTTCCGCCCACATTGTGCTAGCCCTGGTCACGCTTCCTGCGAAACGATGCTTCGGCATAAATGCCGCCGCAAAGCCCTTGTTCGGGCCGGCATCGGACTTTAGTCCGCAACGTCGCAAACGGCCGGAACGTTAGGCGACATTTTTTGAAAATGGTTAAAAAACTATTGACAAGACATGGGGAAATAATGTATAATTAGTGTCTGTCCACAAAGTCGGTTACTTTGCGGACAGACACTGCATTTTCTCACCTAAAGGTTGCAAAAATGCGGGTTTTAAGGAAGTTTGTCCATAATGTGTCTACATTATGGACAAACTCTAATTAAAGGAGGTTGTTCCAAAACCTCAAGTTTTGGAACAGCAACCTTTAAAAACGTAGTTTTGCAAGGCTAAAGCCATGCTTTAACGAGGCTTTGGCCTGAGAAACTACATGAGCCTGTCAAAACTAACCG
>JAISZQ010000218.1 GCA_031269165.1 Spirochaetaceae bacterium | reverse complement strand
CCGTACTTCCCGGGCCGGATGGACCCCTTTGCTTACTATATCCTCAAGCTTTTTCTTTTCTTCCGCCGTCAATCGAACCCGATAGATTTTCGTCCTCATCTGTTATACCCCTCCCGCAGACAATAGAGCTATTTTATACTATTTGTTTTAGTTTAATCTACCTACTAGATTGTTTCGCCCGCTCTATGAGCGGCTCGCAATGACAACTCTCCTCCCGTCATTGTGAGTGGGCCGCCCGTCATTGCGAGCGGAGCGAAGCAATCCAGGGTGTGGGGCTTCCCCGGCTGGATTGCTTCGCCGCTTTGCGGCTCGCAATGACCTATTTGTTCGTGCGGATTGCGGGCCTTTAGCCCGTTGTGGTTTGTGGCGTCATTGCGAGGTCGCGGCAACAAAATTGCCGTCAGCGATGAAGCAATCCAGTGTGTGGGGGCTTCCCCGTCTGGATTGCTTCGCCGCTTTGCGGCTCGCAATGACACATTTGAGCCTGTTCCAAAACTCCGCAGGATACAAGTTTCCGCCGTGATTCGGGGGCGTTACGGGGGTCTCCCTACAGCCCTCAGCGTCCTGCTTCGGACTTCCGGGCCGGGGCGTACTCAGTCCTGCGTCCGTCCGTGGACGCTTGGGATACGCCCACAAAACCATGCACCGCATGGTTTTGTCCCCGTAGAGGGGGTAGCGGAAGACGCGCAAACCCTTTTGGAATCTGTAGGGGTTTGCGTGGCTGGAGCGAGGGGGAGACGCGGCAACTTGTTGCCGTTCCCCCTTATGTTTGGTTTTGGAACAGGCTCATTTGTTCGTGCGGCACGGTCAACAACGGAAGGATGCTTAACCGCAGATTGTGCCCTATAGGGCAACGCGGATTTCATGACCTTTGTCGGTTAAAAAAGTACATGACGTTGATTTGGATAGCGGGGTAGTAATCCGGCGGCATATCTGCTACACTCGTACCGTGATTGTCAGGCTGCATGATATTTGGAAAACGTATTCTATTGGGAAACTCACCCTGGACGCGCTCAAGGGGATCAATCTTGAGATTAGCAGGGGTGATTTTGTGGCGGTCGCGGGGCCGTCCGGGTCGGGGAAGTCAACGGTGATGAATATTGCCGGGCTCATCGACACGCCGACGCGGGGAACGGTGGCGATAGACGGGAAGGATGTCGGGGCGCTGGGACGGGAAGAGCGGACGGTGCTCCGGCAGTCGGCTATCGGGTTTGTGTTTCAGTCGTTTAACCTGCTTCCCGTGCTGAACGTGTTTGAGAACGTCGAGTTGCCGTTGCTTTTGGGGCCCCATCCGCCTGAAAAGGCGGAGCGGCGGACGTATGTGGAGGAGTTGCTTGACCACGTGGGGCTGGCCGACCGGATGAAGCATAAGCCGTCTGAACTTTCGGGGGGGCAACAGCAACGGGTGGCGATTGCCCGCGCCCTCGTGTGCCGCCCCAAGATCGTCATCGCGGACGAGCCGACAGCGAACCTCGACTCGGCCAACGGGGAACGGATCCTTACGCTGATGCAAAGGGTGAACCGGCAGAACGGCACGACGTTTATCTTTTCCACCCACGACCCCACGATCTGGGAAATGGCCAACCACATCATATTTTTACAAGACGGTACCGTCCGTTCGGAGAAGCGGCAGTGATATTCTTGATCGCCCTGCGGAACATTCTGCGGAACAAAAAAAACTCCGCGAGTATCGTGTTGCTCATCGGCGTTATCACCGCGCTCTTTTTTATCGGGAACAGCATCACGGGCAACGGCAGCCGGGGGCTCAAGCGGAGTTTTGTGGACAACATCACCGGGGACATTTTAATAGAAGAAAAAGGCGAGGTAACGATGAACCTCTTCGGGGCAAACACGCCGATCATCGACAACTATTTCACGGTGCCGGTGCTGTCCGCCCATTCCGCGCTGGTCGAATACCTCCAAGCGTTGCCTGAAGTATCGCACGTCGTGAGTCAGGTTTCGGGGAACGCCGCGTTCGAAGTGCTGGGGACAAAGGAGGCCGCCCTGCTCTGCGGGATAGACGGGGACGCCTATTTCGAGGCTTTTCCCGGCATCGTGCTTGAAGAGGGCCGCCTTCTTGAGTCGGGGGAGTTTGGCGCGATGGTGACGGTGGAGAAGGCCCAAACGATTGAAAAGCGGGCCGGGCAGAAACTGCGTATCGGCGAGCCGCTTCTCTTTACGACGGCCGGGGAGACCGGGTTCAAGATACGGGAAGCGCCCCTCGTCGGCATATACCGTTACACCAACCCGACCGCCTACCTGAACGAGGTCATTCTTGCCGACGCGCAAACGGTGCGGATACTGGCCTCCGTGCAGATCGCCACATCCGATGTCGAGGTTGACGAGGAGGCCCTTTCGCTTCTGGGACAAGGTCCCGCGCTGGATTCCGTCTTCGGCCCACCCGCCGTGGAGGCACTTGGGAGTGGCTCAGGCGTAAGCGGAACGGCGCCCCCTTCGGGGGCAGGTGGGCTTTCTCCCCCCGAAAGGGGGGCCGATGCCCTTTCAACTCAAGACGCTCAAACTTCGCCCCCACGGCAGGTGGCCCCTTCGGGGGCAGGGCTTTCTCCCCCCGAAGGGGAGGCCGACGCGCCTTCGCCCCAAGACGCTCAAACTTCGCCTCCACGGCAGGTGGTGGACCTTGTTGAGGAGCTTTCTGGGTTGCTTGCGGGAAACAGTGAGCGGCGGGAGGCGGAGAATGCGGCGGCGGCTGTTAGCGAAGGCGGCGACTGGAACTTTATTGTGCTGAGGCTTGCGCCCGCCGTCAACGCGGATTTGTTTATGGCGAAGATCAAGGAGACGCTTGATGACCACGGCGCGACGGCGGTCGGCTGGCGGTTTGCGGCGGGAAGCGCGGCGATCATCGCGCTCTTGGTACAGATGCTGTTTAACGCCGGGGTTTTCCTCGTCAGCATAGCCTGCGTCCTCGCCGTAGTGAACATTTTGCTCATCGCCGTGTTCCGCCGCACCAAAGAGATCGGCACGCTCAGGGCTATCGGCGCGCGAGACCATTCCATACGCTTTCTTGTCCTCACAGAAAACTGCGCGCTGGGCGTTGTCGCCGGGATTCTCGGTGTTGGGCTCGGCGCGTTGATCTTGGCACTGGTGAACGGCGCGAGCGTCCACCTCTCAAACGAGCTGTTGGCTTCCCTATTAGGAGGAGAAATTCTGAACATCGCTTTTTCGCCGCCCCTGGCCCTGCTCTCTCTTCTGGTCGCGCTGGCCCTCAGCGTGCTTTCGTCGCTCTATCCGGTCGAGATGGCCGTGAAGATTGCGCCGATTGTGGCCGTGCAGAACGGGTAATGCCATGAAACTCCCGTCCCTTTTTCTGCTTGCGCTGAAATACCTCCTGCGTTACCGGCGGCGTTACCTGTTTTTGGCGACGGCCCTGTGCATCGGTTTCGGCATCGTTACCGTCATCGTTACCCAGAAAGACGGCATGATCGAGAGCGTCTACGACTCCGCCCAGTCTCACTATGCCGGGGATATTACCCTGGAAGGCGTGGACAAGGATTCAGGCCGCAAGACACACATGGACTTCGGCACGGTCTCGGCAATCATCAAGGCGGTTGACGATTCGCATATCCGGTATACCCATATCGTCAAACGGACACTCCTTATGAGTTACGAACGGCTCTACTACAACGGGGCCTCACTCGACCTCAAATACACCGCCGGTATCGACTGGGACAACGAGCAGGACTACCTTGCCTCGCTCGCCTGGCGGGACGGCGGGTACGACAAACCGGCGGACGACACGATCTACATCTCCGCGCCGATCGCCTCGCGCCTGGGTGCCGTCCGGGGGGACAGCCTCGTCATGGAAGTCCTTACCCGCTACGACCAAAAAAACACCGGCAACTTTGTCATCGGCGGCATCATCGAGGACTATTCGCTCTTCGGGTTTTACAAGATCTACGTTTCCCGCAAGACGCTCAACCGGCTCGCGCAGTTTGACGAAGAGGATGCTTCCCACATCGGGATTTTCCTTCCCGCGAAAGCCAATGCGGACGACGCGCGCGAGGCCGTATACCAACAGTTGCGGCAGTGGATCAACATCGCGCCGCCGCCCCAAGACCGGGATGCATGGGAAGCGCAAAAGGACGAAAGTTGGAACGGCATTCGGGTGTTTCCGCTTACCCTGGCCGTTTACCTCTCCGAAGTCTCGCAGATCCTCGAAGCGATGAACATCCTCACCTACTTTCTCTACGTGATCATACTGCTCATTATCCTCGTGTCCGCGGTCGTTACCTACCGGCTCATCCTCCATGAACGCACCCAGGAACTCGGCACGATGCGGGCCATCGGCTTCAAAGGCTGGGACATCCGCCTCGTGCTGATTCTGGAGACCCTCCTGCTGGCCACGCTGTCCATCATCGCAGGTATCGCCCTGTCGCTGGCCGTCAACGGGGCCCTCTCGCGCCTCTCCTTCACGTGGATACCGAGTTTTGAAATTTTTATGAAAAACGGCCGTCTTGCCGCACAGTATTCAGGCGGCCCTCTTGCATTTAATGCGCTTGCCGTGTATAGTATGCTCTTGATAGCCGTGTGGTTTCCGGCGTTTGCCGCATCCCGGCAACATTTGCCGGAAATGCTTACTGCCGGCACAAAAGGTTAGACGAGGTTCGTAATGAAGAGAAACATACAAAGGCGCGGGGGGGCTTGCGGAATTGTCTGTGGGACCGTCCGCAGACAATTCCGCATCCTGTGCATCCTCATGTTGTTGCCCGTTTCGGTGCTGTGGGCGGTACCGGATAGTGACTTGCTCAAGAAAGTTGACAGCCTTGCCAGCTATTTTGGGACCGATTTCTCCGCCCAGTATACGATTGTGCAGAACAAGCCGGGCGGCAAGCCCACCACGACCGTGGCGGGCGTGTTCAGGCGGGACTCTCAGGAGACCTATGTCATTGTCGTGATGCAGCCGTCCATAAGCCGGGGCCAGGGCTACCTCAAGCAGGGACAGACCCTGTGGTTCTACGACCCCGAAAGCCGCCGGTTCAACTCGTCGAGCAACCAGGACCGCTTCCAGAACACCAACGCCCGCAATTCGGACTTCACCCGCTCAACCCTTTCCGAGGATTACCGTGTCGTAAGAGGGGAAGATGTCAAACTGGGCCAGTACAACTGCCGTGTCCTCACGCTGGAAGCCACCACGAAAGAAGTTACCTATCCCAAGATGAAAATCTGGGTGGACGAGCAGGGCCTCCTCCGCAAAACCGAAGATTACAGCCTCTCAGGACAACTCCTCCGCACTTCCGCCGTCCCCGAATACACCACGATGAACGGTCGTTATGTCCCCGCCAAAATACTTTTCGTGGACGCCCTGCGCGGCGCGACCATCAACGGCAGATTTGTCAACGAAGAAACCCAGATCACCATCACCAAACCCTCGTTTGAGAAGGTGCCTGATTCTGTCTTCTCCAAAACCTTTTTGGAACAAGTCAATCGATGAGCAGTCCTTCGTCCCGGCGCGGTCATGCCCTGTTGTTCGCGCTTCTCTGTGCGGTGTACGGTTTTTTTCCCGTCACGGCGCAGGAGAGCGGAACCGTCGAAGTCCAGACTGAAAGTACCGAAGCCGAGCCTGAATTCAATATTGACAGCCTGTTCGACCTGCCGCCCGACTCCCCGGAATCGGCCGGAAAACCGGCCGGGGAATCGACTGAGGCCGATGGCCTTGATCTTTTGCAACAGGTCATCCTGTCACGCGGGTTTTCGATTGAAGCGAATTACAATATGGCGGGCTTTCTCGCGCCGGGATCAACGGAAGGGCCGTGGGCGGACGAGGAATATCGGGACAACGCCTCTTTCTACACCATACCGGGCTTGCAGATGTCGGCAGACCTTGCCCTGGACATTCAGCTTTCCGAAGCCCTGCGGGTCCAGCAGTCCATTAAGTTTGAGGTGCTCGATCCCGACGTGAATATCAAAGAGTTCTTTTTTGACTACAATCTTGCCCAAAAAGTATTTTTCCGTATCGGGCAGTTCGACCTTAACTGGGGACAGTCGCATAATTTTCAGTTTACGAACCTGCTTACCCGCATCCCGGCAGCGTATGTGGACCAAGACTCCAGTTTTTCCCCGAGATACCTCCGAATCACCGTTCCGGTTGGTATCGGCGGCTTTGAAGGCGTCTTTTCGGGTCGTTTTATGGACAATTTTTCCACCGTACAGGCGTATGACCTCGGCTACGGGCTCAAGTACAACATTATCCGCCCCCGCGTCGACATGGACATCGGCGTTTTTCACCACCGCTTGATGCCCTTGCGGGGCTTTTTTTCGCTCCAAACAACGGTGCTGAAGACCACCGAGCTTTATACCGAGGTGCTGGTTTCGATCCCGCACGACAACGTTCTCCTCAACGATGCCACACGAACCGCTTTGACGTTCGATGAATTGCAACCGGAAGACGTGTCGTTTTCCGGCACTGTGGGCGCGACCCAGACTTTTTTCGACGACAAACTCGTACTCAATGGCGAGGTTTTTTATTCCGGTGAAAAAAATGCCTCGGCTATGGAGAAAGACCTGGTGGACGTTCTCTCGGACGAGGAAAAGGTTGTCGGCATATTGCAGGGCCTTAACGTAGCCTTAAACACCCGCTACCAGCCGGGAGGACTCGCCGGTTTGGGATTCGGACTGAGTTTCCGCTGGGCGTTTCTCGACCATTCAGGCCAGATCATCCCCGCAGTATACCTCTCTCCGGCCAAACACCTCACGTTGTCTGTTGCGGTCCCGATGGCACTGGGAGACCGGCAGGGCGATGACGGACAAAAAACCTACTATTACACCCAAAACCCCGACAATTCCGGCCGGCCCTTCAGCGTGATCTTCGCCATCTCGCTGAGCAGCAACTACCGTTTCGGGTATTACGAATAAAGGAACGCCTCAAGAGGGGGAAGTCTCCCACTGTCAACAACTTAAGCAAAGGGAATATAAGAGTGGTCAACGGATTACACAGATTTTTAGTTTTTTTGTCCGCGAATGTCCGCGAATGTATGCGAATACGCACTGCTGGGTATGTATTATTCGTATTTATTCGCGCCATTCGCGGACCAAAATTCTTAAGTTGTTGACAGGGGGAAGTCTCCCCCTTCGCTCCGGCCGTGCCGTCCTCCGCTATCCCCCTCTGCGGGAGTCAGCCCCCCGCAACGCCCCCGCATCCCGGCGGAGAATCACTCTACGATAAACGCATAGACCGCCTGCCGAGTTTTCAGCCTCCACACTGGATTGCTTCGCTCGGCAATGTGCCGCCCGCTCGCAATGACGGGGACTTCGCTCGTAGTGTCGGGGACTTCGCCCACAATGACGGCGGGCATCGTCATTGCGAGGCGCGTGGCGGGCTCGTCATTGCGAACCCGCGGCAACACAGTTGCCGTAACGACGGGCAACCCGCCCACGATAAAGGAAGGAAAGGAAGGAAGCGCGTTGTCAAACTATGCCAAGCCGGATTACTGGACCGTGAAAGCGTTGAAGGAAGGATACCCCGCGCGTTCCGTCTACAAACTGCGGGAAATTGCCGAGAAGTATGCGCTTTTTTCGCGGGGAACAAGCGCCCCGTTGCGTGTTCTCGATCTGGGGGCCGCGCCGGGAAGCTGGAGTCTTTATCTGTTACGCGCCTTCAAGGGCAGGATTGATCTTGCCGCGTGCGATCTTTCGCCGCTCTCCGCCGCGTACGGCAAGGATCTTTTTGCGGGCGGCAACTTCACGTTTATCCAGGGCGATTTCACCGGAGACCCGGCCCGTGCCGCGATCCTTGCAAAAGCGCCGTTTGATGTGATGGTGAGCGACGCCGCCCCCGCGACCACGGGCAATCGTCTTGTCGATACGGCGCGTTCAGAGGAACTGGCGTCCACGGCCCTGCGTTATGCGGAAACCGCGCTCCGGGAAGGCGGCAGTCTCGTCGTGAAGTTGTTCCAGGGCGGGGCGACGGCCGAATTCCTCAAGGAAGCCAAACCCCTTTTTGCCAAGTGCCATACGTTTAAGCCCAAAGCCTGCCGCCCCGAATCGTTCGAGACCTACTTTATCGGGCTTAAGCGCCAACCGGCAGGATAATCTTTTAATACGCCGCTTGGCACGCCACTTGGTGGCGCGTTGCCGGGGCTCGGCTTGCGGAACCGGGCCAAACGCCACGGCGCATTCACGGGGAGTGTCTCCCCGCCGGTAGGGTGCGAGCCGCCTTTGCGGGTCACGTTTCGTTCCGGGCACCACGCGCCTTTACCGAGACGACTTCCCCGATAAACATTCGGTGATAATCTTTGGCGGGGTAACAGGCGGAATCTATCGAAGGATCAAGGAACCGGGCCGGGTCAAAGTCGTGGGTGTACAGCTTTTTGCAGACGATGATGTCCTTCGCTTCCTTAAAGGACACCGCCCCGTCGGCGGCACCGCCCGCAAACACGATGGGGGTAAGCGCGCACCCGGCGGCCTTGTCGATGTCCCGGCCCGACTGTGCCCCCGCAATTCCCAACGCTTTGTGATGAGATGTATCAAAAAACGACAGGGTAAAAAGCGAGGCCGCGTTTACGAAAGAAAACGTATGGCGCACGGGCCGGATAAACATAAAAGCCACGTTCTTGCCCCAGAGCACGCCAAGCCCGCCCCAAGACGCCGTCATCGTGTTCCAGTTGCCCTTGTCGCTGGAAACATCCCCGGCACTTATCAGCATCCACTCGTCGCCGATACGTTTCGCCGGAGCGCCTGAAAATTCCCGGATGTCCTTTTCCACCCAGCCTTCGTCCGCCGGGATTACCGCTGTTTGCCGCATAATCTGCCTCCGCATACATTTGTGTCCGCTTCATCCGCTTCAAACCTCCCCGGAGGTAACGAACCAGACCCATATCGGTATCTTACCACAATCGTTACCACAGGGAGAAGCACTCCCACCGTTAGGACAGCAGCCCCGTTTTCACCAGTTCCTGCCGCCCTTTTCACGCCGCATCCGCCTACGGTTTATCAATATTCATGGAGCCCGTTCCAAAACCCCACGAGGTTTTTTCCTCACCGTGATTCGGGGGCGTTACGGGGGTGGTACCCTACAGCCCTCAGCGTCCTGCTTCGGACTTTCGGGCCGGGGCGTGGCACACCTACGGTGTGCTTCAGTAATGCGTCCGTCCGTGGACGCTTGGGGTACGCCCACAAAACCATGCACCGCA
>JAISZQ010000092.1 GCA_031269165.1 Spirochaetaceae bacterium | reverse complement strand
TGGTCAAGTTTCAAAGTCAATTTTGCTTCCATAATTGTCTCCTATACGTACAAATATATCATAGAAAATACGGTTTGTCAAGTAAATTTTCAGTTTTTTTGAGAATTCCAGAAAAATTTTGGCAAAATTGCACATAACTACATTATGGACAAACTCTATTTATGCACAAACTGGATAAATGAAAGCAAAAAACGGATTGCTTATCGAAAAGAGCGGGGCTATACTGGAAAAACAAAGGCAATGAGATGCTGCCCAAAACGCCCCAAGCGTTTTGATTGGCATAGAGCCTATACAAGGAGAAGGGGGAGCTTATGGCGGAATCATTCGTGCGGGGTGATGTGCTCAAGATGCACGACACCGAGGTTTTGATGTACGAGAGTCATCTGAAAGAACAGGAGGGCCTTTACATTGCGCTCACCAAGAACAATCAGGTGTTCGACTACGTGGATGTGTGCGTCTCGGCGGCGGAGCGGGGCGACTTTCAAGGCAGTGTTGAAGAACTGAAGGCGTACCTCGCGGCTTTCTTTAAGGAGGCGGTCTGGCTCCTGCGGGACGGCTACCGCGTCAACTTGGGCGGGCTTGTCGAGCTCTATATCAACTTGGGCGGCACTTTTCCCACCCCCGCTACCCCCATCGACCCGGAGAAGAACCCGGCCAGCGTCCACGTCCGGCGGCTTCATGACGCGACCCTGCTGGCGAAGAGCGTCCATTTTGTGAACTTGGGACCTGCCCCCGCCGCAGCCCGCATCGACGAGATTGCGGACTCCAAGACCGGCGCGATGAACGAGGTGGTTACTTCGGGCAGTCCTTTCACGCTCACGGGCCGGAATATCAAAATAGCAGGGACGACCAAACCGGGCGACCGTATCGGGATTGGTTTCTTCACGCCCGGCTCGCCGAACGTTACGGTCTGGGTGTCGGAGAACCTCGTCGTCAATGAAGCGTCCAAGATTATCGGCGTGGTGCCCGACCTGCTCCCCAACAAACCGTGGAACGTCGTTATCCGCACCCAGTATTCGGGCGGCGGAACGCTTCTCAAAGAGACCCGCGAAATCATGAGCGGCTTCACCGTAGAGAAAGCGCCGTGAAACGCGCGTTGCGCGAATTGAAAATGATAAATGGATAATGGAAAATTGCGGCAGAGTCGTCATTGCGAGGGCGCGGCAAACGGGCGGCAACTTGCCGTAGCCCGAAGCAATCCAGACGAGGGACGTTCCCCCCTGGATTGCTTCGCTTCGCTCGCAATGACGGGGGGCTCGCAATGACGGGAGGCGGGATCGCGCTTCGTGCGAATGGAAAATGATAAATGGAAAATGATGGTGGCAGAACGCCCAGCGTCCAAACATTCTCCATTTTCAATGCTCCATATCCATTCGCGCGAAGCGCGGTGCGGCCGATCCAAGCATCTTGGGGCGGCCTACCCAAGCATCTTGGGGCGGCCTACCCAAGCATCTTGGGGCGGCTTACCCAAGCCTCTTGGGGCGGCCTACCCAAGCATCTTGGGGCGGCCTACCCAAGCCTCTTGGGGCGGCTTACCCAAGCATCTTGGGGCGGCTTACCCAAGCATCTTGGATTGGCCGCTCCCACCACGAGGTTCGTGGTGGGAGCGCGTTTCACATGGTTTCGTCTTAGCAACCTGTTATTGAGAATAGGCATGAGTACAAGACGTTATTTATGCAGAAAACGGATAAATTGAAGCAAAAAACGGATTGCTTTATCAAAAAGAACGGGAATATACTGGGAAAATAAAGCAATTAGATGCTGTTTGGAACGCCCAAGCGTTTTGATTGGCATTTAAAATATAGGATTATGGAGATTAACTATGAAAAGTTTGAGATTCAAAAGCGCAATCATGGCGGCGGCCATGTTTGTCGTGTTCGTCGGCAACCAACTCTCGGCGGGAGGCGGAAGCCAGTCGGGGACTTCTTCGGCACCTGCGGCAAGTTCCGTAGCCGGGAAGTCTATCGTTCGGGTGGGTATTCAATTTGATCCGGGAACCTTAACGCCTTTTACAGCAAGGAATGCCGGTATGGTCGCGACGTATCGTTCGCTGTACGAATACCTCATCGACCGTGATACCTTTGGCGGTGAGATGGTAGGGTGTCTGATGAAAAGCTGGAAGCAGGTGGATAATGTTACCTACCAGATCACGCTGTATGATTACATTGTCGATTCGGCAGGAAACAAGATGAAGGCTTCGGATATCAAGTTCAGCTATGATACGGCAATCGCGAGCGGAACCCAGCCAAAGTTGAGCGTTATCGATACTGTTTCCGTTGTTGACCAATACACGGCGGCGTTTAAATTCAAGTCCCCGCTTGCCTTGGGCGATCTTGAAGCTGTTTGGAGCGAAATCCCCGTTATCACCGAAGCGGCCTATAAAGCCAGTCCCGATAAAATGGCGACCATTCCGATAAGCACTCACGCCTACAAGGTTACCGAGGTAAGCGCCGGGTCAAAAATTGTGTTACAGAAAACGGGCAAGTATTGGCAGACCGACACTTCAAAAATGCCCTTAGCCGCCAAGTCCAATGTAGATACTATTGAATTCCACATTATCCGCGAAGCGGCCCAGTTGGTTATCGCCCTGGAAACAGGGGCCATCGATATTACCGCCAATATTGGGAATGCCCGGCAAGTGTCGCGTTTTCAACCCGGCGGAAACTTGGCGAATAATTTTACCGTTTACAATTACATGAACAACCCGTGCTACGTGTTACTTTTTAACTGTGCGAAGGGAAATGTTTTTGCCGACAATGGAGCCTTGCGGCAAGCCGTGGCTTACGCGATTGATACGAAAGGAATTGTAGACGGTGTTTTCGGCGGTAACGCGGTGGCACTCAAAGCGGTTGGTTCAAGCAAATATGGGGACTATATTAAAGCATGGGACAGCAAGCCTTATTATGAATACGATTTGGCGAAGGCTAAAAGTTTGATGTCCCAAGCGGGCTATCCTAACGGCGGCTTAAAATTGAAACTTCTTGTTACCAATTCGGAGGCTATTGTAAATATGGCAACTATTATTCAGGGCTACCTTTCCCAGATTGGGATTACGGCAGAGATTGTCCCCTATGAGGCAGCCATGTTTAAGAGTCTCCAGAATGATCCAACCGCCTATGATATATGTATTGACACCTATGCTTCTACCGATTATGTCGTGAATATTTGGAAACTATCCATGGACTCAAGGAATTATAACGGGCGTACGGTCAATTTTATTACCGACAGCAAACTCCAGAGCCAGATTGAACAGTCCAGCACGATCCAGGGTCATACGGCGGCAAACATTGACGCGCTCAGCACCTATCTCAATGACAATATGTACATCTATGGATTGGCAGTGGATCTCGGTTTTGTGGTGAGCAACAAGCGGGTTACGGGTATTTTACTGGATTCCAGAAACAGTGTTATTCCGGCATCTTGCTCTTACGATTTCAGTAAATAGTGTCTGTCCACAAAGTCGGTTACTTTGCGGCCAGACACTGCATTTTTTCGCCTAAAGGCTGCAAAAATGCGGATTTTAAGGAAGTTTGTCCATAATGTGTCTACATTATGGACAAACTCTAAATAGTCTAATATAAACCGGGCGGCATTGAAAAAGCCGCCCGGTAACAGGAAGCGGTATGATACGGTATATACTCAAACGGCTCTTATGGATGATTCCGGTGGTTTTGGGAGTCGCGATTGTCATTTTTACCATCATGTATTTTGTTCCCGGCGATCCGGCCCGGTTTATCATGGGTGCTGACGCAACGGCCGCCCAGGTCGCTGAAAAAAGGCAGGAGATGGGCCTTGACGCCCCCTATCTCGTACAACTCGGTCAATTTCTTTTCAATACGTTCTTACATTTTGACCTCGGCAATTCGTATATGCTGAACACGCCGGTACTCTCGGAACTCATGGTTCGTCTGCCGAATACGCTTACCATCGGTCTGCTCTGCATGGTACTCCAGATTGCGGTCGGCATACCTTTAGGGGTAACGGCGGCGGTACATCACAACGGCTTTGCCGACCGGCTCTGCATCTTCCTTGCGCTTTTCGGCGTTTCCATGCCGTCATTTTGGCTCGGCCTCTTGTTGGTGCTCCTCTTTTCACTCAAACTGGGGCTCCTTCCCGCCTACGGCATCGGAGGCATCCAGTATTTTATCATGCCGGTTATTAGTAATTCCTTCGCCGGTATCGCCAGCCAAGCGCGACAGACCCGATCCAGTATGCTCGATGTGCTCAATTCCGATTATATCACCACCGCCCGTTCAAAAGGCATGGCCGAACATGATGTCATTTATAAACACGCCCTGCCGAACGCGCTTATCCCGGTTATTACGGTCATCGGCAACGGGCTGGCAAACATTTTCGGCGGCACCGTGGTAATCGAAACGGTCTTTTCCATTCCGGGGGTGGGCTTGTATATGACCAACGCCATCGGCAACCGGGATTACCCGGTGGTACGGGGTTCCGTGGTGGTATTGGCCGTCATTTTCAGTTTAATCGTACTCTTGGTGGATTTGGTCTATGCGTTTGTCGATCCGAGAATTAGGGCGCAGTTTGAAAGTCATGGTGGAAAACGGGGAAAACACCGCCGGGATCATACCCTGTTTCACGGCCATCATGCTCATCATCACAGAAAAGGAGGGCAAGAATGACCCATATCGCCGCCGCATCGCCGGCACTCATAAAAAAGGAAAGTCAGGTTCTTGAAGTATTTGGACGATTTAAGAAGAACCCCCTCGCCGTAACCGGTTCCGTCATCCTTATCCTGTTAATGCTCATGGCCGTTGCCGCGCCGCTTATCGCGCCCTATGATTATACGGCACTGGATATGGCCCACATGCACGAAGGCCCCTCTCAGGAGCACTGGTTTGGCACCGATCAGTTGGGCAGGGATGTATTAAGCCGCATTATTTACGGTTCCCGTTATTCTTTAAGCCTCGGCATCTTTGCCATGCTGATTTCTAATGCCATCGGCATTGTATTCGGCGCATTGGCGGGCTACTTCGGCGGCAAGGCGGATAATATCATTCTCCGCATTATTGACATCGTTCAATCAATTCCCGGAATGCTTTTGGCCATTGTCATTTCTACCGTGCTGGGCTCCGGGTATTTTAACACGGTTCTTGCCATGTCTATAAGCAGCATACCTATGGTGGTGCGGTTGCTCAGGGCCTCAATTCTCCGCATAAGAAAAGAAGAGTATCTTGAAGCCGCGACCCTTATGAACTGTTCTACCGGACGGATTATCAAAAAATATATTTTCCCCAACAGTTATTCGCCGCTTTTGGTTTCGGCCACTATGGGCATAGGCAATACCATTATGGGCGCTTCCGCTTTAAGTTATATCGGCTTGGGAATACAGCCCCCGATGGCGGAATGGGGGGCGATGCTTTCAGGAGCCAGAGGGTATATCCGTGATTTTCCCCACGAGCTTATCTTTCCGGGATTGTTCATCATGATAACGGTACTGGCGTTTAACTTGATCGGCGACGGCCTTCGGGACGCGCTGGACCCAAAATTAAAGAATTAGGAGGAAACACAATGCCAAACAGTGCGGAACAGCCATTCCTTGAGGTAAAAGATCTGGAAGTGAGATACCACTCAGGGGGTCAGATAATTCATGCGGTGAACGGGGTCTCTTTTCAATTAAAGCGGGGAAAGACCATCGGCCTGGTGGGGGAAACCGGCGCGGGAAAGACCACGATAGCGAAATCTATCCTTCGTATTCTCCCGAAAGTTTCCGCCGAGATTACCGGCGGCAGCATATCTTTGGAAGAAAACGATCTGCTTAAATTGCCGGAAGACGAGATGCGAAAGGTCAGGGGAAACCGGATATCGATGGTTTTTCAAGACCCCATGACCGCGCTGAATCCGACGATGCGTATTGGCAAGCAAATCATGGAAGTCATTGAGTTGCACAACGATATAAGCGGACACGAGGCCAAAGAAAAAGCGGTGGAAATGCTCAATATTGTGGGCATTCACGGCGGAAGGTATACGGATTATCCCCATCAGTTTTCCGGCGGCATGAAACAAAGGGTTGTTATCGCTATGGCGTTAGCGTGTTCGCCGGAACTGTTGATTGCCGATGAACCGACCAGTGCGCTGGATGTAACGATTCAGGCCCAAGTGCTGGATATGATAAACGATCTGAAAAAACAAAAAAACACGTCCATGATTATGATTACCCATGATCTGGGAATCGTCGCGGAGGTGTGCGACGATGTGGCGGTAATCTATGCCGGTGAAATCGTAGAGATGGGAAGGAAAGCGGATATCTTTGATTATCCCCTGCATCCCTATACGAAAGGGCTTTTTGGCGCGTTGCCGGAACTTGATAAAGATACCGATCGGCTCTTTCCAGTTCCCGGTATGCCGCCTGATCCCTCGAAACGGTCCGAAGGCTGTAGTTTTAGCCCCCGGTGTCCCCATTCCGATGAAATATGCACGAAAGAAAAAAGCGGCTTTGCGGAATTACGGCCGGGACATTTTTGCCGTTGCCGGTATGCCGGGGCAAGCAAGAATGACGGTTCTCATGGCGCATTGAAAAATGCAAGGAGGAGCAATGGCGACCTTAATTGAAGTGAAGAATTTACGAAAGTATTTTGATACTCCCCAGGGAGAATTGCACGCCGTGGATGACGTAACCTTTTCCATTCAGAAAGGCGAAACGATGGGCGTTGTCGGGGAATCGGGTTGCGGCAAATCGACCCTGGGACGAACCATCATTCATCTGCTTGAAAGTACGGATGGGAAAATATTTTTTGAGGGAAAGGATATTACCCGGATAAAAGGAAGGGAACTCAAAAGGGTACGGGAAAATATGCAGTTCATATTTCAAGACCCCTATTCCTCATTGAATCCCCGCATGACCGTAGAAGAAACCATCAGAGAACCCCTTCTGCTTTCAAAGCGTTTTAAGAGCAAGAACGATCTTGAAAATGAAGTTGAACGGTTGATGGAAATGGTGGGCATCGAAAGAAGACTGCTTCGTTCATATCCCCATGAATTGGACGGAGGCCGGCGTCAACGGGTCGGTATTGGTCGCGCTCTGGCGTTGGGCCCGCAATTTGTCGTCTGTGATGAACCGGTGTCGGCACTGGACGTTTCAATTCAGGCGCAGGTCCTGAATCTTTTACAGGATTTACAGGCAAAATACGGTTTGACCTATATGTTTGTTACCCACGATTTGGCCGTTGTACGCCACATATCAAATTATATTTCGGTTATGTATCTGGGGCAGTTGGTGGAAACCTGCGGGTCAAAAGAGTTGTTTAGAAATCCGATCCATCCTTATACCAAAGCGCTTTTATCGGCAATTCCTTCTACGGATATTCACCATGAGCGGCACAGAATCGTGCTGAAGGGTGAGATTTCCTCTCCTATTAATCCCCGTCCCGGGTGCCGTTTTCACCGCCGCTGTCCACACGCCGCTGAACAATGTACGTCGCCGCAAGCCTTAACGCAAGTCGCGTCAAACCACTTCGTCTCCTGTTGTCGGGTGGGGGAATTATGAAAGGGAAAGCGTCTGGTTTTTGATATAAGCGAGAAAGGTTTTACAGGCATAGGTCATATCGCGGTCTTTAAGCCAGATAAAATCAATCTTGGTTTCGACTGCGGGAACGAGATCGATGATCGCCGTATCTGCGGTGGTAATTAAAGGAGCGGCGGCGCGTTTGCTGAGAAGCGTAATGCCCATGCCCTTCGTTACCATGTCAATGATGTTTGACGCCCGGTAACTGGTGTAGGTGATGTTGGGCGTAAATCCGGCGGTTTTGCAGGTTTCAACGCAGAGTTTATGCATCAGGGTGTCTTCGGGCAGCAAAAGGAAATTTTCTGTGCGGAGTTGGGACGGACGAATAGTGGCGGTGCCGGATAAGGGATGGCTTTTCGGCAGAATAACCGCGAGTTTGTCAGAAGTATAGGGAATAGAATGAAATTCATTTTTCTTTTCTTCAAGCTCGCGGACAAAAGCAAAGTTGAGGGAACCGTCGCGGATTTTATCTTTGAGTTCCGCCGATTCGGATTCGGTTATTTCAAGAGCGTAACGGGTATGCTCTTTTTGAAAACGCGCCAACAGTTCGGTAATGTTGTACTGGGGCATGATGGGAACGGAACCTATGGCAACGGTATTTCTTGTCAAACGGCGTTCCTTGCTGAATTCGGCGCGGATGTTTTGTTCAATGTCAAGAATTTGTTGCGCGTAGGGCAGCAATATTTTTCCGAATTCGCTGAGTTTTATCTGGCGGGTAGTTCGGATAAACAGAGGGGAGCCAAGTTCAGTTTCGAGGGACTGTAAATGACGTGATAAGGTAGATTGGGCAATATCCAATTCATCGGCAGCCTCAAGGAAATTTTTAATTTCCGCGAGTACGCAAAATTCGTGAAAATATTGCACGTCCATAGATTTGCCCCTGCCTTGTTACGATTTTATATCTTTCGGGATCAATTGTACTGTAGATTTATGGTTTAGTAAAGGAAGCTGTTCCAAAACCTCAAGTTTTGGAACAGGCTCAAAGGAGTTATGGCATGGGTTCAAAAATGTATGCCCTTATCGGCAGTTGGGGCTTTGAGGAAAAAGAGAAAGGCTTGTCGGTTTACCGGTATAACCCGAAAAACGCCACGTTGGACTACCTTGAAACGTCTTTCGTTGACGTGTCTGTAGGCCAACAATGGGTGGATAACGGACTAGTATATGTCGTCGACGAGCGCGACAGCCGCAGAGGGGAAATCGGCGGCGGCGGTTATGTCCTGGCGATTCGTGTGGATCCGCAAAACGGGACGCTTCGGTTGGTGAATAAAAAAGAATCTCTTTTATCAAACCCCTCGTATATCTGGGTTGACCAATCTCAAAAATACGCGGTGGTGGCGCATCACGGCGGGAGAGGCCATGTTACCAAGATCGTTCAAAAAGAAGACGGCAGTTTTGGCTCTCAAACGCTTTTTGATGATGCGGCGCTGGTATTGTTCCGTCTGAATGACGATGGCAGCATGGGAGATGTTTGTGATGTGCTCATTGCGCCAACAAACGATACCCCGGAAAATAATACCGCTTCGCATTTGCATTCGGTCATCGCCGATCCTTCCGGTAAACTATGGCTTGCCTGTGATAAGGGCAAGGATCGCATCTATGCATACCGGCTTGATACCGGCAGGGGAAAACTGCAATTTCTTATGGAGACTCCGGTTGAAAAGGGGAGCGCCCCCCGTTACGGCGTGTTCCATCCTTTCCTGCCCGTGTTTTACGAGAACAACGAACAGAATCCCTTTCTTTGTTCTTACCGCTTTGATGTTGAAACCGGAAAACTTACCCGCATGGAAAAACTTCCCCTCGTTGCCGAACATCACGCTTTGGAAAACGAGGAAAAAGCCCAGTCTTCAGATATTGTCATGCATCCTTCGGGAAAATATCTCTACACCGCTTTGCGGGGAGTAAATCAGATAGCCGTAGTTGAAATATTTTCCGAAGGCGGCACCCGTTTACTTCAGAATATTGACTGCCACGGGATAAACCCGCGAGGGCTTTGTCTTTCGCCGGACGCGCGTTATCTTTTTTCTTTGAACCTGCAATCGGATAACGTATGTGTTTTCAGCATATCTGAAAATGGAACGCTTATCTTTACCGGGATGAACATGACGGTATCAAGTCCCGGCAATATGAAATTTTTATGTGTCTCGTTTTAAGGAGAAATGATATGGAAAAGAACAAGAACAAAGTGGTTTTGCTGAATAAAACCGATGTTGAAATCGCCCTTGCTTCGGGGATATGCCTCTCGCTTGCGGGATTGATTCCTGAATTTCAAGCAATGACCGCGTGTATTGCGACACTGCTCTGCGTACAGGAGGGCCTCAAGCCCAGTTTGAAGGCGGGAATGGTACGGCTCATCGTTACCGCTGTGGGAGGATTAATCGGCATTTTGGTTGTATTGGCAGATGTCTATGCCGCCAACCACTGGGTGTTTATTTTCTTAATAATGATCGGGCTGGTGCTTACCCTTTTCGGTTGTAAACTCGCGGGGACACCGGCGTTTAATGCCCGTATCGGCGGGGTTACGTTTATTCTGGTGGTACTCACAAAAACCGGAACCGACAGAATCGCCTATGCCCTGTTCCGTCTTCTTTCCACGCTTTACGGAGTGGCCGTGGTTTTAATCGTAACCGCTGTCTTTTCGTTTTTTCACATGAAGCGGGCCATAGGCCCAAACGAAAAAAAAGAGCAGTGAATAAAGGGGGGTATATTATGGGTGTTCCATTGCGTGCCGGAGCCGGCAAGTCAATAATCAGCATAAACGCCGAAATGCTTCCTCTTGATCGATTCATCGCCGTACATGATGATCTTTATGTACGTATGGTTATCATAGAATGCGGAATGACCATCTGCCTTGTCTCGGTAGAGATGACATCCCTGACCGATGAATGCGTGTCCTCGTTAAAAAATTATATTGCCAAGAAAACAAAAATAAAAGAAGAACATATATGGATTTGTGTCAGCCATACTTTTTCCGCTCCGCATATACTTTCACAAGATCAACGAAACAATTTGTCCCAAGACGATAGAAAGAAAACAGGATTGTTGATGGATGCGCTGTCGTCCGCCGTTGAGAATGCCTTGGAGGACGCGATGCATGTATGCGAGGCGGTTTTTCGCAGAGGACAAAACACGTGCGATATAAACCGTAACCGTGATATTTATTCCGATGACGGCTGGTGGATTGGGATTAATCCCGACGGCATTTCTGACAAGACGCTTTATACCCTCGGGTTTTATGACAAAAACGACAATCCCCTTGCGGTCATATATAACTATGGCATTCAACCATCAATACTGGACGGCGTGTTTGATGCTGAAGGACAGCGGATGATTTCCGCGGATGTGTCAGGGGAAACGTCAAGAAGGGTTGAACGTGCGCTGGGAGGAAACGCGGTCGCGCTGTTTCTCCCCGCGGCATCAGGCGACCAAGCGCCTAAAGAAAAAGCCGTGTATAAAAAGGCGGATAAAAACGATAAACTGATTTTGAAAAAGAACGCTGAAGACGGGTTCGCTCTTATTGCAAAACTGGGCGGTGAATTTGCGTCGGCTGTCTTGTATTGCATGAATACCATGAGCGTGAATGAGAATATTGCCGAATTGCAAAAAAACGCGATACCCGTCATTTGCCCGCGACAGCAAAAACCTTTTGACGGTCTTCCTGAACCATCGAAACGTTTTGTCAGTATTCCCGATGGTGAAATTGAAACGCGGGTTGAGTTTCTTCAATTGGGAAACGACATGGTAATTATCGGTGTGAAACCTGAGCTTAACTGTGTTACCGCCTTAGAAATCAAAAAAGAGTCGCCGTTCAAACACACTCTTATCACTCAAATGGTAAACGGCGGTCAAAAATACATGGCCGACCGGGAATCTTACCAACGCGGGTGCTATGAAGCGATGGACTCATTCTTTGCGGAAGGTTCTGCTGAAATAGTAGTTAAACGGGTATGCGGTACGTTGCATGAAATTGTCCACAAACGTTTTTGCTGATTCACTGTGGGACTGGTTCAAAACCGTGCGCGTTAGCACTCAGTCAATTAGTTTTGAAACAGGCTCATTTTACTATGATAACGTTTCGATACGCCGTGTGGAGGCCATCTACCTGTGTTCCGACAGACAGGCAACGCGCGTCCCCTTGTCTTTGATCTCTTTATAGGGTATAGTACCCGCATGGATTCGAAAGTGGGCATTATATTATGAGGGGTATAGTTAAGTCATGGACCTTATCATAGAGTTCAACCCTGCCGCGTTCAAACACAGCGTAACGGAAGCGGATATTCGTTGGGCTTTTGACACGGCGGTATACGACGGCTGGTTCAACAAGGGTGAGGGGCAAGACAAAGACAAGTATCTGCTTATCGGTTTCGACCGAAACGGTAAACGTGTTCCATGCGATGCAATGCAGAAACATTTATTATCATTTACTGAGGAAATGAGGAACCATAATGGCAAGAATGACTGACGAAGAAGCGGATTACTGGGACGAATACTACACCAAAAACCCGCCCATTCCCGGCCCCAACGGGACCGGCTTTTTTACCCGGCACCGCAAGAGGGCGCGTTCCGTGACCATCGACGATCTTTCAGCAGACTGGCTCATGACCAAAGCCATCGCTTCCCACAAAACACCTGCCGAGATCATCAGCGATATGGTGCAAAAGGAAATTGCTGCCGCGCTATAGTGCCGTGCCCGAGGAAAGTCCCCGTCATTGCGAGCGAGTTTCTCCCCTTCCAATCCAATCATTGCGAACGGCACATTACCGAGTGAAGCAATTCAGGGGATAGCCTCCTCTGGATTGCTTCGTCGCTCCGCGCCTCGCAATGACGAGCCTCGGCATTGCGAGCGAGCGGCACATTGCCGAGCGAAGCAATTCAGGGGATAGCCTCCTCTGGATTGCTTCGTCGCTCCGCGCCTCGCAATGACGAGCCCCGTCATTGCGAGTGAGCGGCACATTGCCGAGCGAAGCAATTCAGGGGATAGCCTCCTCTGGATTGCTTCGTCGCTCC
This sequence comes from Spirochaetaceae bacterium, assembly GCA_031269165.1. Classification (GTDB taxonomy): domain Bacteria; phylum Spirochaetota; class Spirochaetia; order Treponematales; family Breznakiellaceae; genus JAIRNN01. The sequence continues at coordinate 18,550 of JAISZQ010000092.1, read as the reverse complement.
GCGCCTCGCAATGACGAGCCTCGGCATTGCGAGCGAGCCCCGTCATTGCGAGCGAAGCGAAGCAATCCAGCGAGGGAGCGGGCTGGAACGAAGGGAGAGACAAGAGATACCGGCCTGCCGATAAGTTACCCTGCTAAACCACTGCGAATATTTTCAATTCTCCGCAGAGGGATGCGCGGAATCTCTGAAAAATCCGAACAGACTGCCGCAAAGGCCGCCCACGATGTGGGCAAAATGGGAAATCCCATCCCGGCTAAACGCCGCGAGCGCTTCTTTTCCCACATAGAGAATCAACACAAAGACAAAGGTGAGCGGAATTTCACCCCGGCGAAAATTGGTGAACGACGCGAGCAACACCAGCATGAAGACGATACCGGACGCGCCGAGCAAGCCGGTTGAAAAAAAGAGGACGTTTGCGAGACCGGTAATAAACGCGGTAACGGCGATCATAAAAATCATTTCGCTTACGCCGTAAATTTCTTCGAGAAGCGGCCCGACGACGAGAATAAACAGCATATTCCCGGCAAGGTGGTCCCACGACGAATGACCGAGCACATGGGAAAAAAGGGTAACATAACTGTGAATGCTGTTAAACCTGAAGCTACCCTTAGGCCCGACGGCAAACCACGACGGTATCAAACTGGGCAACAAAGTGCTTGAGACAAGCAAAACCGCCGTACAAAGAAACCCAAACGTAAGGATCACTGGCGCATTGTATTTTAATCTGAGCATCACTTGCTAGTTTACCGATTTTCGAACAAACGAGTCTATCCCCTGCCCCTCGCCCCGAAGGGGCCTTCAAGAACGCCCTAAAGGGGCGCGAGTCTCCGCTGTGAGCCGGGGGCGGGCTTTGCCCACTTCTGGAGTTTCGGGCGGGGCTTCGCCCCACTTTTCCGAAACTCCACGACTGAAAGTTGAGACGGGGGCGGGGCATCCGTTAGGATGCCGGGCATCCTCGATGCCTTCGGGGCTGGCCTACAACCCTCAACGTCCTGTTTCGGGTTTCCGGCCGGGGCGTACTCGGTAATGCGTCCGTCCATGGACGCTTGGGGTACGCCCACAAAACCATGCACCGCATGGTTTTGTCCCCGTTGAGGGGGATAGCGTAGGGCGCAAGACCGGAGCGAGGGGGAAGGCGCGGCAACTTGTTGCCGTTCCCCCTTTTTGCTGAGATTTTGAACAGGCTCTTAAGGATTCCGAAGGGGCACGGACGCTATTTTTGCCAACTCCAAGGAATGTCGCCTACCAGTTTGAGGCCGGCGTCCCGCGCTTCGTGGAGAAAAACGGACGGTTCCATCATCTGGGTTTGCCCCCAGACGCGGCGGATTTGGGCGCAGGTCATGTAGAGATCGTCCATCGCGCGGGTTACGCCGACATAGAAAAGCCGCCGCTCCTCTTCCAACTCCATGTCGTGCTTGTCCCAGCGGGGGAAGATGCCCTGTTCGATGCCGGTCATGATCACCTTCTTGAACTCAAGCCCCTTCGTATTGTGCAGCGTGATGAGCGTTACCATATCGGTGTCGTCGGCGTTCTCGCCGCTTGCGATCGAACGGTCAAGCTCGATGTGTTCGAGGAATTCGGCTAAGCCTTCCGCGCTCGCCGGATAAAGGGAGGCCGCGTTCACGAGTTCCTGCAAGTTCGCAAGGCGCGACTCGCCCTTGATGTCGTCATTCGTGTGATGATACCCGGCAATTCCCGACCCTATGGCAAGGGAGGCGACACAGAGGGACAGCCCCTCCGCACCTTGCAACAGGGGACGGGCGGACTTTTCCTTTTTGTCCTGCTCTCCCTTCCCCTTTTTATCCCCTTTTATTTCCTTCTCCCCGGTTCCGATCTCGGCCCCGGTTTCTTGTTTGACCACGGTTTCGGTGGCTTTGGCAAGAGCGGTTTCATCATCGGGCGGCGTGTTCCCGGGTGGCGTTTCGCCTTCGAGCAACCTCCGCGCCTTGTCCAGTGCCGCGAGAAAACTCTGCGTTCCCAGACGCGCCTTGGCCGTCATGCCCGTCTGCGCTTCGTTCAACGCCGCAAGGAGATCGCCGTCCCTTCCCGCCGCGTGTTCGAGAATGCGTTCGACTGTCGTCCCGCCGATCCCCCGCACGGGCTTATTCACCACCCGGCGAAAAGCCACCTCGTCGCGGGGATTGCACAAGAGCGCAAGCAGGGCGAGCGTGTCCTTGATCTCCTCCCGCTCGTAGAACTTAAGCGACCCGACGACCCGGTAAGGGATCCGCCGCCTTAAGAACTCGGTCTCGAAGCCGAGGCTCTGCGCGTTGGTACGGTAGAGAATCGCCCAGTCCGCATAGGCGCCCCCCGCGTCAACCGACCGCTCCACGAGATTCGCGCAGAACCTCGCCTCAGTTTCCTGATCCTGAACAAAGACCAGCCGCGGCGCCTTGCCGCCTCCCCGTTCGGCGATAAGCTCCTTGCCAAGCCGCCCGACGTTGTTGTTCACGACGATTCCGGCCAAGTCGAGAATGGGCGCGACCGAGCGGTAGTTGCGGACGAGGCGAATCGTGTCCACGCCGTTAAACTTTTCTGGAAACTGGAGAATGTTCTGCACTTCCGCCCCCCGGAAACTGTAGATCGACTGGTCGTCGTCGCCCACGACACAGATATACGTGTCGTCCGCATAGAGTTCCCGCAACAACTCAAACTGCGCGATGTTCGCGTCCTGATACTCGTCCACCATGATCACCCTGAACCGGCCGCGCATCTGGGCCTTGATCGCCGGGTTGTCCCGCAGAATCTCCACCGGCTTCTTGATGAGATCGCCGAAATCGACATTGCCAATCTCGCGTAGCTTCTCCTCGTAACGCCGATACACGATGCGGAACCTATTCGTCTGGTCAACAAGCGGCAATTCAAGGCTGTCGGGACCGAGAAAATAGTCCTTTGCGCGGGCAATCCGCCCCGCCGCCGCCCGTACCTCGGCCTTGGGCGCGCCCGTCATGACCGACGAGAGCAACGTTATCGTGTCATCATCATCATAAATCGTGAAATTCGGCGAAAGTCCCGCCGCCGCCGCATTCCGCCTGAGAAACCACGCCCCAAACGAGTGGAACGTCCGCAACATCGCGTTCTCCGCCCGCTCCTCAATCCGGCACGCCCGTTCCTTCATCTCCCGCGCCGCCTTATTCGTGAACGTTACCGCAAGAATCGAACGCGGATCATACCCCTTTTCGCGGATAAGGTAGGCAATCTTCGTCGTGATCACCCGCGTCTTCCCCGATCCCGCCCCCGCGAGAATCAGAAGCGGCCTCCCCGTGTGTTCCACCGCCGCCTGTTGCTCCGGGTTCAGCATAGAAAGATAATCCTGCGTCATGCCCCTACTATATCGTGAACCGTTACGAGTTACAAGTGAGCCTGTTCCAAAACTGAAGTTTTGGCACAGGCTCAAGGAAATGGAAAAGGAACTGTTCGGCCGTCACCGTGATGGGGAACAGGGCATCATGATGTCTGCGGAAGGCCGCCTGACCGCCGCCTTATGGGACTGTACCGCCTTTTAAGGTGACGGCGGCCAGGCGGTAACAATGATACCGGATCATTCGCGCGCCCCGTCATTGCGAGCGAGCCGCTCGTTAGAGCGGGCGAAGCAATCCGGCGTGGATGCCTCTCCTGGATTGCTTCGTCGCTTCGCTCCTCGCAATGACGAGTGGCTCCGCTCTGTAATAACGGATTTGTTCGTGAGGGTCGTGGTTAATAGGGCTATGTGCGTTGGCAATGTGCGCGGACAACCATGTTGCCGCGATTTTCCAACTGAATAGTTACGTTTTTTTCTATGAAAACACGATCACGCGATTATCTGCGATCAAAAATCGTTCAAGAAATTCTCCCGAAGAACCTTTTCGGCCGATATTCCGGCTTGGGCCTCGGCGAGGATAGCGTCAAACACGGCGCGGTCGATGTATTTCACCGTGAGGGGCCGTTCGATGGAGACGCGCACCGTTTCGGATTCCCACATCGCTTTTTGCGGGTCGATGGACTCAGGCTCTCCATAGCGGTCGCGAAACGCGGTGAATACCGAGTAGTAGTCCATGCGGTCGGGGTTGAGTTCAAGGGATATGACAAAAAGGCCTGTTTCGTTCAGTTGGAAAAATCCCCGTTTGATAAAGCCCCGGCCGGTCGTTTCCACATAGTTTTCATTGCGAAGGGGGATATGGTACACATCGCGGTCTTCGCGGAACAGGTAGGTTTCCCTGTCCCGGCGGAGCGCTTCTTTCAACTCCTCTATTCCCATACCGAGCGTAAGGGTACGATAACCCCGTGGAAGGCTGGTTGCCGGGTCCGCCGCACTCGTTGTCCCATCGGTTTGCGCGAAAATTCCCGACACGGTGAATAAGCATAGCACTAACGTTATCTTTTTCATGGTTGTCTTAAGGCGGTGTTGCGGACACGCTCACTTGAGCGGATGCAACGTCCCGTAGAGTTTGACGCAACGCATAAGCTCAAATTTGTTTTTCACCACAATATTATTATCGGCAAGCGCAAGTATATCTTCATGTATCAGTTTTACCATGGCCGATTGAACCTCTTGGCCGGTAATCAGGCACATCTCAGCAAGCATTTCCGGGGTAAAATCGAAGGTGTGCGACGCGGTATTCAGATAGGCGTTCTGCTTTTCCAGATGAATGGCAAGCATCTCGCAACACCGGGCCGCCAAGTCGGGTATCGCGCTCGCCCTGATCTGCCGGCTCATATACCAGACCCGTTCAGATAACAGCATCGTCAACCGGATCACAATCTGGGGCTGGCGGGCAATACTCGACTCGAATTTGTCTTTGCTCAAGACCATCAACTCACAAGGGTCAACGGCAATGACATTTGCCGAGCGGGGCTTCGACTCAAGTAACGCCATCTCGCCAAACATCTCCCCGGCTCCGGATTGGGAGAGCAGTATCTCCTTGTCATCGATAATCTTGGTGATTTTAACGCGGCCTTTCTGAATGATAAATATTTCAGATGAGATTTCGCCATCCATGCAGATCACCGATCCTTTGGAATACTTTCGGATAAAATCATCGTCTGAAGAATCTACCTGCGGAATGGTTACCTTGTCCTCGAATTTGGAAAGGTCCGTCTTTACCTTCGCCGCATAAGCGCCGTCGGGATAACTTTGCACATATTTGCGCCATGCGTAGGAGGCTTCGTTATACATCTGCCGTTTATAGTAATAATCGCCGGTCAGATAGAGCGTATCCCCATCAACTGCCGCAGGGTCTGCCAATGGTTCCGGTTCCTTCGTATTTGACGCAAGCAACTCGTTAAGAAAACGTATCCGTTGCGACAACTGCAACGCTATTTTTATCGCGGTAGCCCCATTGTTTTGAATCAGTTGCTTAAATTGCTCCTGCTTAACCGCTACAAGTACACAGTCGGTTTTTGCAATCGCGTTATCAAAGTGCGGACGCGAAGCCATCACCGCCTCAATACCAAACAGATCGCCCGGCCCAAGGTTGTCGCTCTCCGCATGGTCCAGCGCCTTCACGAGACGATGAATCGTCACCGCCCCTTGCTTGATGATATAAAAACAAGCGGCGTCGTCACCGTCACGAAAAATAACGGCGTACCGTTTATAAGTAACGAGCGAGAAAACTTCAGCCATTGTAAGCGTAGTGTACCACAGGCCGTATAAAATGACCAGCCCCGAAACACACAAATTACGTCACCCGGCGGCGTTCAAAGTCTTCGATAAATGTCGTGCTGTAGTCCCCGCTCTGAAAAACACGGTCATTGATGACGGCCCGTTGCTCGGCGGCATTGGTCTTGACCCCTTCGATGACGAGTTCGCGCAAGGCCCCGTCCATTTTGGCGATGGCGGCATTCCGGTCTGTGGCGTGGACGATGAGTTTGGCGATCATCGCGTCGTAGTAGGGCGGGACGTTGCAGCCTGCGTATAAAAAACTGTCGAAGCGGACGCCGGGACCGCCGGGGATTTCCAGCCGGGTGATCCTGCCGGGAGATAGCGCGTTGATGCGGCACTCGATGGCGTGACCGCGCAAGGGGGCCGGGCCGGGCGGGAGGGTGATGCGGCCTTCGGTACAGGCGAGAATCTGTTCCTGAATCACGTCGGCCCCGGTAACCATCTCGCTGACGGGGTGTTCGACCTGCACACGGGCGTTGACTTCCATGAAATAGAACGCGCCCTCCTCGACCAGAAACTCGATGGTGCCCGCGCCCCGGTAATTGAGGCGGTCAAACAGCGCGATCGCGCCGTCCATCATGGCTTTACGCATCGCGTCCGTCACGGCGGGAGAGGGCGATTCTTCGATCAGCTTCTGGTGGTTCCGCTGGACAGTACAGTCGCGCTCGCCCAAGATGGCCGTTTTCCCGGTGCCCGCCGAGAGGAGTTGCACCTCCACGTGGCGCGGCTTTTCGATGAAGCGTTCGATGAAGACCCGCCCGTCGGCAAAATGCGCCTCCGCCTCGCGCATCGCAAGCCGGATGTTTTCCCCGATCTCCGTTTGGGAACGGACGACGCGCATCCCCTTGCCGCCGCCGCCCGCTGCCGCCTTGATGATAAGCGGGAACCCCAGCGCTTTGACTGCCGCCGCCGCCTCTTCCGCGTTGCCGACCGCTTCCTCTGTTCCCGGCGTCACGGGGAGACCCGCCTTCTTGGCCTCGTGCCGCGCCCGAACCTTGTCGCCCAGGAGCGCGATCGTCTCGGAACGCGGCCCGATGAAGATAAGTCCGGCCTTTTCCACCATGCGGGCAAAATCGGCGTTCTCGGAGAGGAAGCCCACGCCGGGGTGAAGGGCATCACACTCGGTACGAAGCGCGGCGGTTACGAGGGACTCCTTGACGAGGTAACTTTTCCCGGAAGGCGGCGGCCCCAGGCACACCGCCCGGTCGGCCATGCGTACCGGAAGCGAGTCGGCATCGGCGGTCGAATACACGGCGACGGTCTCGATGCCCCGCTCGCGGCACGCCCGAATGATCCGCACGGCGATCTCGCCCCGGTTCGCAACCAGAATCCGCCGTACCTTTGCCACTTTTACCATTGTGCCCGTTGCGGTCCGCTTGTCCATCACCGCTTTTTGATCTCGAACAGCACTTGGCCGAACTCGACCAGATCGCCCGGACGCGCCTTTACGGCAAGGATTTCACAATCCGTCTCCGCATCCAGTTTGTTCATCATCTTCATCGCCTCAAGAATACAGAGGGTCTGGCCCTTCTTCACCTGGTCGCCCGCCTGCACGAAGGGCGGCGCGTCCGGCACATTCGAGGCGTAAAACGTCGCCACAAGGGGACTCGTGATTACGTCCGGCTTTTCGGCGGTGCTTGCGTGCGGCGCGTCCTCTTGCAACGGGAGGCCGTGCGACACGCCTTGAGGCGCACCCTGCGGCGCGGCAACGGTCATCGGCGCAACGCTTATCGCCGCCCCACCCTTCTTCAACACGAGTTTCTGGTCGCCGTTCAGATACTCAAGTTCGGTGAGCGAGCCCTCTTCAAAACGATCGATAAGGGAAAAAAGCAGTTTCTCGTTCATACGCCCGCCCCCGCAACAACCGGCTGCTCGTCCACACCCGCCACGTCAAAGCCGTGCGCTTCGAGAAAATCGTGCCGGAAGCCCGCGATGTCCGCTTGTGTCGTGATGTTCTCCGCCGTAATCCCGGCGAGCAAGACTTCGGTCTCCGCTTGCACGTCCTCGCGCATCTCCCAGTCGTCGATGCGGATGCGGTTTTCGCTGTCCACGGCGACCTTATGCGGGTCGGCGGCGGCTTCCTCCGTGTAGAGGCGGTCGCGGTAGAGGCGAACGATCTGCTCGATGCAACCCTCGTGCAACCCCTTCGCCTTCATCACCTTAAAAAGACACCCGATGTAGAGCGGGATGATGGGGATGACCGCGCTTGCCCGCGTCACGACCGCCTTGTTGACGGAGACCCAGGCCGCCTTGTCCGTGCCCGCCCACTGCTTGTTGATGGCTTTTCCGGCGCGTTCCAAGTCTTCTTTGGCGCGGCCAATCGTGCCGTTTTTGTAGATGGCCCAACTGAGGCGCGGCCCGATGTAGGTGTAAGCCACCGTGCGGGCGCGGGGAGAGAGCACCCCGGCGGCCTCAAGCGCGTCAATCCAGAGTTCCCAGTCCTCGCCGCCCATCACCTTCACCGTGTTGGCGATCTCCTCGTCCGAAGCCGGATTGACCGCCACCTCGTTAATCGCGCCCGACACGAGGTCAAACGTGCGCCCCGCATACTTCTGCCCAATCGGTTTGATCACCGACTTGTGCATGACCCTCGTCTTGGGATCCGTCCGCACCGGAGACGCAAGCGAATAGATCACGAGGTCAATCTCCGGCTTTATGTTCGCGCGGGCGGCGGCCTCCTTCACGGCGGCAACCGCCCGCTCCTTCATCTCGTCAGAAAACGCATCCCCGTCCAGCGTTACGCTCGCAAGCCCCTCGGCGGCGGCGTTCTTGTCGTATTCCGCATTGTTGTAGTAACCGGGCGTGCCGACCCGACTCTCCGTCGGGGCCTTCTCGAAAGAAATCCCCACCGTCGCCGCGCCGTAGCCAAACCCCGCCGCAATCCGCGACGCAAGCCCATAGCCGGTCGAACACCCAATCACGAGGGCCAATCTCGGCCCGCCCGTCGCCCGCCCGCCAAACATCTTCTTCACATACCCAATCTGATCCCGCACCGCCTTCTCGCACCCCTCAGGGCACGCATTCAGGCAAATATTACTGCGAATCATCGGTTTCACACCCATACAAACTCCTTCGGAACGCGCACAAACATCCCGTTTAACCCCAGCGCGGAGGCAACAAGAATTTTGGTCCGCGAATGGGCGCGAATAAATACGAATAATACATGAGCCTGTTCCAAAACTCGGTTAGTTTTGACAGGCTCATGCAGTTTCTCAGGCTAAAGCCTTACGAAACTGCGTTTTTAAAGGTTGCTGTTCCAAAACTTGAGGTTTTGGAACAGCCTCACATACCCATCAGCGCGTATTCGCATACATTCGCGTACATTCGCGGACAAAAAAACTAAAAATCTGTGTAATCCACGGTTCCCCGTGGTTAGGTCGTGATAAAGCCACCGTCAACTTTGCACGAGGCACATCCACTCCGCCTCAACCGCGAGCTCGTCGCCGACATAGAGTTTACCCGCCTGTTTGATCATTCGGGACGAGACGCGCAGGTTGTCGATCTCCATGCGGGCCTCCTCGCCGGGGCGCACCTGACGGCGGAACTTGGCCTTGTCAATCGTGCCGAGAAAAAAAAGCGCGTTGTCGCCGAGAACACCGGTCTTTCGGAGCCCCGCCCCGCCCGCCTGCGCCATCGTTTCAACCAGAATCACGCCGGGAACCACCGGATATGTGGGAAAATGTCCCTTGAAAAAAAACTCGCCCTCGCCAAAAACATGGGTTGCCGTAATGTGCCCCGCATCCGCCGCCACAATCTTGTCCACAAACAAAAACGGCGCGCGATGCGGAATCAGTTGTTCAATCTCAGACATAGCCGACAGTCTAACACGGGGCCGGCGGGCTTGGCAAGGGATCCCGACACGATTGCAACAACTTTAGCGGGGGAACCTGCGATGAACCGTGGTTACGCCCGTGATTATATCCCCAGAAAACCGCCGACAAACTGTTCCGGGTCGAAGGCGGCGATGTCTTCGTAGCGTTCGCCGTTGCACAAGAAAGCGGCGGGAAGCGCAAACTGCCCGGCAAGCGAAAACAGCACGCCGCCTTTCGCCATCGAGTCTGTCTTGGTGAGGATAACGCCGTCCAGACGCACCGCCTCGTGAAAGACTTCCGCTTGCGCGACCGCATTCCGCCCCGTCGTCGCGTCCAGCGCGAGGTATTTGAGGGAACAAACGCCGCCGTTCCCCGCGCCGGCATTCTGGGTTACGCGGTCGATCTTTTTAAGCTCTTCCACGAGGGCCTTCTTGGTGTGCATCCGTCCGGCGGTGTCCGCGATGACGAGCCGGGAACCGTCCGCCTCTGCCGCTTTGAGCGCGTCAAAGACCACCGCCGCCGGGTCTCCGCCGCTTTTGTGCGCGACAACCCTCACCCCCAACCGTTCGCCGTGACGCTTCAGTTGGTCGATGGCCCCCGCCCGGAACGTGTCGGCAGCGGCAAGCACGGGCCGATATGCGGCGTAGCAGGTGCAGAGTTTCGCCGCCGTCGTTGTCTTTCCCACCCCGTTGACCCCCAACAGCAGCATCACGGAAAGAGGAGTCTCCGCCGCCGGGGAGCGGGGAAGCGTTTTTGCTGTTCCCGCCTTTGCCAGCGTTTCCCGGAGAATCGCGGCGAGGATGGCTTTCGCCCCTTCGCTGTCGGCGCGCTTTTCTTTTTTGCACCGTTCTTCCAGCATCTCGGCAATCCGGTACGCCTCGCCCGCGCCGAAATCCCCTTCAACCAAGAGGTCGGTCAACGCCTCCAGTTCCGCTTCCCCGATTGCCTTCTTTCCCGCAAAAAACGCCTTGATCTTATCCGTAAACCCCATCATTTCTCCTTGATCTTATCCAACGCCTCGTTGTATATGGCCTCGTATTGCTGAAACCCGATGTCGTTATCCCGCTCTTCCGCCGGAACCGGCCTTGCCGACTCTCTGCCTTTCCATCGGCTCCCATCCACTCCTGCGGGGCGCTGAACCGCTCCACCGCCTTGTTCGCATTCGCCTCAACAGTTTGGCAGAGCATCCCGCCCGCCGCGCTGTCGTCATCGGAGACGAAGGGGGTTGACATTTTTGCAGAAGTAGTCGATAATGGAGTATCTTCGGCTGTGGTACGCTCTCCGGGTGTGCCACCCGTGAGCCGGAGATGTTTTAGTTCTTTTAATTCCAATGAATATATCCGATGACCGTTCTTTTCTGTTTCTTTTACGGTAAAATAGACGATGCCTTTGTTATTGTTAAAAATGACCGGGGTTTCAAAACGCTTTATTGAAAGAATATTCACATCGTTTTCTTTGTCGGGCTTCGTTCGCACTAATTGAGCATACTTCCAAAATTTTTCTATTTCAGCTACTACCGCATGATGTTGCTGTGGTGTAAACCCGTTTCTTATCGACTTGAAAACTGCCGTATTGCTTAAAATTTTATTTCTCTGCGTAGAATTTATTGTGGCGGTTATGCCTGTTGCGTCATTGAGCCTGTTCCAAAACTCGGTTAGTTTTGACAGGCTCATGCAGTTTCTCAGGCTAAAGCCTTGCGAAACTGCGTTTTTAAAGGTTGCTGTTCCAAAACTTGAGGTTTTGGAACAGCCTCCATTACGCAAATCTTTGTTTGCCAGCAATTTGAGACTTTTCAGAGCTTCATCTTTAGTTATAGTCTCATCCAGAACGTTGTACCGGCTTGGTTCCGCATCTACGCCCTCATTATCGGCCTCTCCTTCCGAATAAGGCACACTATTGTTAGCCGCCTGTCGTTTCGCTTCGGCTCCCAGTTCTGCAAACCCCATCATTTCTCCTTGCCCAATCTCACTCGGTTTCGATTTTACCGACAGCATCCATCCCATCTTCCGGCGCAATCGGCGTTTCCAATGCGGACGGCTCAAGTTTCGCGTGCGGCTCAGGTTGAACGGACGGCGGAGGCTCCGCAGGCGGCGCCAGCGGCGATCGCTCTTTATTCGAGACATACACATAGTAGAGAAGCCGGATGACAAACTCGACGCCAAAGCCCATGGCTAAGATTCCCGATCCGCCTGCCGCGTATTGATATGTTTTGGCGGTGTTGTAGTCTTCCTCCGTCCGATTCCCCATCGGCAAGTTGTACGCGCTCACATAACTTGAATACATCCCGTTTACCACCAGCGCGATCGGCAACGCGATCCAGAACCGGCCCCACGCGCTGTAAAACCCCCGCCGCGCCTTGTCGACCGCGCCCTCTTTGGGCGGCTTCACCGGCTTCATCGTGATCGTACCGGTACTCCTATCGATGAGAACAGCGGTGGACGTGCTTTTCTGGTCCCGCGTTTCCGCCATCAGCGGGATCCGCGTATCGAGCGGCGCGGACAGGAAGAAGGGCGTTTCGCCGATGTACAATGCTCCCCGGTACAACACCGCAGGTTCTTCCGTGGTTATCGTGATACCCGCTATCGGGAGGGCCGGAAGCCGCACGCTCAACTCGGTGAGTTCTTGCGGCGGGAGATCCACCGTTTCCGAATAGGACTCGTGATTGTCGGCAAAGACCTCCACGGCGGCAGGTCCGGCGTTCCGTTCGATAAACTCCGATTCTCCCCGGCCCGCGAACCTTCCGTTGACCGTGATAAGGGCGTCGTCCGGTTCCGCCGTCACGAGGAGTCCCGCGGGCGGCGCCTGGGATATGTGCTCGATGATACGGTCGCCGAGTTCCACGAGCGCGTCGTCAATATTCTCGGTCGAGAAGATCACCGTGTCCTCGTAGGTATACGCGCGGGCAAAGAGCGAGTAGAACTTCACGTCAAGCACCAGCCTTTCGTGAAACTCGGTGAGCTCGCTCGAAAGAAAACCGTCAACCTTTTGTTGCGTGCAGAAGGAATACTCTTTGCCCGGCTTCGGCGGCACGGGGAATTTATAGGCAAGATTGTCGGCGGTTAACGCAAAACGGGGCATATTTTCGATGAGCGGCACTTCCGCATCCGCTTTGGCCGCCTCTTCACGCAGTTTGGCTAACTCCGCGTCAATCTTCTTGATCTCTTTTCGATACTTCCACGCCTTGTTGCCCTGATAGAGCAACTCGTCCCGCTGCTTCTGCTTGTCCGCGATCTTCTTTGCCGCCTCTTTCCGCGCCGCAAACCACACCTGATTCCGGTAGTAGGTCTCCTCTGCCGAAAGCCGCACCCGCCGGTCAACTCCCGCAAGAGAACGCGCTATCGTCTGCATGGCGAGCGTCCCCGCCGCCGCTTTTGCCGGGGCTAAATGCGCCGTTACCACCTCCGTTATGCACAACGTCCACGTGTCGTTGTACACAGGCGGCTCCTCCGTCTTGCCGCCCGCAAAGAGCGTGCCCGCACAGAGAAAAAAGAGGCACACGATTGTCGCTTTTCGTGCCATCTTCCGTGTCGTCACACCTTCACCTGGCTCTTCAAATATTCTTCGATAAACATATCGATTGCCCCATCCATCACCGCCTGGATGTTGCCCGTCTCGGCTTTCGTCCGGTAATCCTTGACCAGCGTGTAGGGCTGGAACACGTAGGACCGAATCTGGCTCCCGAATGAGATGTCCCGCTTTTCCGATGCGAACTTCTCGTTTTCCTTGTTCTTTTCCTGCCGATAGTACTCGTAGAGCCGCGCCCGGAGCATACTCATACAGGTCGCCCGGTTCATCGTCTGGCTCCGCTCGCTCTGACAGGCCACCACGATCCCCGTCGGCAGATGGGTAAACCGCACCGCGCTGTCCGTCTTGTTGATATGCTGGCCGCCCGCCCCGCCTGAACGGTAGGTGTCGACCCGCAGGTCTTCCGGCTTTATCTCCACCTCGATCGAGTCGTCCAGCACCGGAAACGCATAGACCGAGGCAAACGACGTGTGCCGCCTTGAATTCGCGTCAAACGGCGAAATCCGCACGAGCCTGTGTACGCCGGACTCGCCCTTGAGACTCCCGTACACAAAACTCCCGCCGATCTTCACGGTTACACTCTTCACCCCGGCTTCCGCTTCGAGCATATCCTCCACTTCAACGTCAAATCCTCGCCGCTCGGCCCAGCGCAGATACATCCGGTAGAGCATCCCCGCCCAATCGCACGCCTCTGTGCCGCCCGCCCCCGCATGAATGGACAAGAAACACCCGTTCGCGTCCACCTCGCCCGACATGAGCTCAAAAACGTTGAGCGTGTCAAACCGTTCCCGAAGCGACCGCAGCGCCTCCTCGATCTCGTCCGCGTGACCCTCATCGTCCGCCTCGACCGCCAACTCCAGCAGTGCCTCCACGTCGCCGATCCCGTCAAGAAGAACCTTCCAACTGTCGTAGCGTTTTTTGAGCGGCTTAAGCTCCGCCATCACTTTTTCCGCAGATGCCCCGTCAGCCCAGAATGCGGGATCCGCCGTCTTCGCCTCAAGCGCGGCAATCTTCTCTCCCAGTTTCGCGTCCTCAAAGACGCCTCCATGTGTCAAAGATTTCCCGTTTCAAAGCGCCCAGCGGCCCGTTCAATTCCTGCAATAACATATTCACTCCTCACTCAACAGATAAAAGATAGAGGGGGAAAGCCTCCCACTGTCAACAACTTAAGAATTTTGGTCCGCGAATGGCGCGAATAAGCGCCATATATGGCGTTACGAATAATACATACCCATCAGCGTGTATTCGCGGACAAAAAGCTAAAAATCTGTGTGATCCGTTGACCACTCTTATATTCCATTGGCTTAAGTTTTTGACAGCGGGAGACTTCCCCTTATGTTTGGTTTTGGAACAGGCTCAAAGGTCCGCGGATTGCGCCAAGTATGGCGATCCAGATTACCCCGCTTGTTACTTTGTTCGAGAGGTGGTATGCTATGCGGGTCCCGAAGTTTCTGTTTCCGAACAGGGCAAATTTATATTTACGGAGGTATTCCATGGCGAAAATAATGCTGAATGTGAAGGGCATGACGTGCGACCATTGCGTGGCGGCTGTTACCAAGGCGGCAAAAAGTGTCGCGGGAGTCAGGTGCGTGAAAGTCGATTTAAAGTCGGGCGATGTGTCGTTCCAGTACCCTGATGACAACGCCCTCGGTCAGGTCAAAGCCGCGATAACCGAAGAGGGTTTCGAGGTCGCGTAACGCAACACGCGCCGGCCTTTGTCGTAACGAGAATTTGTCCATAATGGAAACACATTATGGACAAACTTCTTTAAAAACCGCATTTTCGCAACCGAAAGACTGAGAAAATGCAGTGTCCGGCCGCAAAGGACGCAACCGTAGTTTATGCGTCGGCTTTGTGGACAGGCACGAGATAGCGACCCGATGGGGATAGCGATACCGCATAGTACGGCGGTTATCGGCAGGGGGCTGTGGTCAGGCGGCCTCCCGCGAGGTCCCCGATTGTGACGGCTGAACAGTTACCGAAATTTGCTGATAGCAAGGGCCATCGGCAACAAAAGTTCGTGTTTATTCTGCGGGGCAGGTTCAGCGTTTTCTAAAGTTGGCCCAAATCTTCTCGTGAAATCGGCTGGTCAAGCCGGATGTTGTCTCCCAGAAAATCAATGCGCTGGCCTTCGATGAGAAACTGAATGTTTTTTACGCTGGGAAATTCGGTCGCCGTCCAGATGATTTGGCGGAGTTGCGCGAGGTATCCTTCCACGCCGTAACTGTTAAACATAAAGTTTTCGTTAAAATTGAGGACGGCGGTGCCGCCCTGCATCACGGCGTTGATTAAAACCGTTTTGGGAGGGATAAATGTCGTTATTCCGCGCGCGTTTTCCGCCGCCGTCGTTCCGGCAAGCAGAACGTTAATCGTATCGAGAAGAGGCGAAGATGAATGCGCCATCTGTCGTTTTTCCTCGGTGCGGACGAGGATGCCGTCGGTATCCATCCGCATAAAGTAGACGGAACGTTCGCGAATATCTGCCGGAGCAACAGGACTTTCAACGGCACTTTGACTTTCCTGCCCCGTGATAGCGTCATTCAGATGGGCGAGCGCGTCTTCAAGCGAAGGATAATCCTCTTCGTTAATAACCGGCGCGACCGGCTCAATCTCCGGGACGCTTTCCCCCGTATCATCAGACCCTCCGATCCGTTCACCGAGATGCGTGGCGTTTACCGTCTGCCGTATCTTCGGCATATTGACCACAAACAAGAGAAGTATCACCCCGGCAAACACGACCCAAAACAGAGGAATGACGTATGCGTTTTTGCTTTTTTTCCGCTTGCCCGCTTTCTTCATGATTATGGTATATCACGGAAAAGCGTTTTTGACAAGATTTGACCAAAACGAAGGTTGTTCATTTTGAGGATGCCGCCGAATAGCAGAATCGCGGCTATACCGCCTTAGAGCCTGTTCAAAATCTCAGCAAAAAGGGGGAAGTCTCCCCCTTCGCTACGGCCAGCTCAAACCATTGCGGGGGTATACCCCGCAATGGTTTGAGCCGTCCTCCGCTATCCCCCTCAGCGGGGGTTTCCCACCCCCGCAACGCCCCCGAATCACAGCGGAGGCTTGCGTCTCGCAGGATTTTTGAACAGGCTCTTAAAAAATCGGACAAATCGTGGAAATGAGTGGTATCTCGACATGATGGTACCAGCGGATAAAAAGAGTAACCGGTACCGCATAGAAGCCAAATGCGGCCTTTCCGCACCACCAATACGCGGAGCTTGTTTCAAAACCTAAAAACTTTTTACTTTTTTGCGCTTTTTCCTCGTCAGATTAAAGCAGGACGGTCGGCAACCGCATATATATAGCCGGAGGCTATATATATGAGACAAAAAAGACAATTAGCAGAAGATGTCTGGTACGAGGTTCGTACCGGGATTAACATCAGCGAGCCCTTGTTCCCGTTGTGGTGGGCGGCGGTACTTTTCTGCTGGATACTTGTCGAAACGAAGGCGCAGTTCGCCTTCGAGATGCGCGGGCTTAAAATCGAGGGGTGCACGCTCTCGTTTTACATCAAGCCCGAGGACGGGTTCAAACTGCCCAAGATTATGCAATGGTTGAAGCAGACGTTTTTCGTCCGGTTCAACTTTCGCACGGGAAGAAAGGGGCACGTCTGGGGGGACCGGTACTGGTCGGAGATTCTGGCGGGGGAGCCGCCAGAGTGGGCGAAAGAGGTGGACTGGGAGGCGGCCAAGCCGGTACCAGCGGGGATGGTCTACAAGTTATCTTGGGGCAACCCCCGCCCGGCTGGAATGGGCTCGGAAGCGCCTTTTTCGCCCCAATTCACGTTTTCTTCCGTGTTTTCGCCCGGTTAATGCCCCCGTTTTACGGCAAAGGTGGTGTTACAGACAGCCTCTGCAATGCCGTCCAACGATGGCGGGCCGTCGTTGGACGATGGCCTTGGGAGAGGTCTGTCTGCGCCGCTGGGAAAAAGGCGAAAAAGAAACGAATTTCGGGCTGTTTCCGGTGTGCCGGGGCGGGGAAACATGGATAAATGCGGCGCACAGCGGGGGAAAACGGATAAAGAAGGCGTTGGAGAGGCGGTTTTCGCGCAAATATTGCGGCTGAGGGCTGTCCCCGTCCACTTGGGGCAGCCCCCGCCCGGCCGGAATGGGCTCGGAAGCGCCTTTTTCACCCCAACTCACGTTTCCCTTCGTGTTTCCGCCCGGCTAACCGGGGGCAAAGCCCCCCCCCCCGGTTAGCCGACAAACACGGCATTACAGACAGCCTCAATGTTCCCGACCAAAGACGGCGGGCCATCGCCCAACGAGGCTGTCGGGTAAGTCGCTTTTGGGACAGGGATATATCCCCGGCAAACCCGTGACATACATTCTGCGCGGATCACCGGGCAACCTGCTTTTTATCTCTGCCTTTCACATTCCCGCCTCCCCCTTATCCTCCGCTCTCTGCCAATTTCCCCGGCATACATTTCCCTATGTTGTGCACGATGCAATAAAGCAGCCACTGGATGTTTACTTTTATCTTCGTCCTCAGCGAAAACCTGTCCATCCCCTTGCAATAGCGTATGTCCGAAAAACACGGTTCTATTATTTGCATCCGCCTCCCGTATAACGCGCGGTACTTCGGCTCGTCTATCTTGTTCCTCATCTCCCCGCACAGGTTTTCTTCCCCGCTCCGGTCA
Organism: Spirochaetaceae bacterium; assembly: GCA_031269165.1. Taxonomy (GTDB): domain Bacteria; phylum Spirochaetota; class Spirochaetia; order Treponematales; family Breznakiellaceae; genus JAIRNN01. The sequence goes on along the minus strand of JAISZQ010000092.1, from coordinate 927 downwards.
GCGATATACAGCGTCCGTTTCGGACTCTTCCCTCCGCGGCCGGCTACGCGCCGCTGCCGTAACGCGCAGTCCTTGCAATCACTGCTTTTCGCCTGATACTTCTCCCCGCTGTTCCGGTTCAGCTTCACATGGCCCTGGTACGAAAGCTCCTTCCCCGCGGGACACCGGTAACGGTTTTCCTTCTCATCATATTCAAAGTCTTTCACCGTATACCGTCCCTTGCCCCCGTCTCAGGCCGTCCGTCAAAATGTTCGTCCCGTTTGCGGAACTGCTGGTCCGGTATGATCACTTCTCTATTCCTCTCCTTCGCTTCCTTCAGGTTCTTCTCCGTAACATATCCCGTGTCCCCCTCAACTATCGCTTCCTCAAGCGGCCGGTCATTCCCGGTCAATGTTTTCATATTCTCATTTAGACTATCCAGCATCCCGGGAAAATGTTCGCTCTCACTCCCGCTCCCAAACGCCTCCACCGCCATTATTACCTGATTCTTGCTGTCCGCTACCGCTATCCCGTGGTATCCCTGAATATACCCGTGCGCCCCTTTTATCTTCGCGCTCTCCTTGTCCGTTATGTTCGATTTTACTTCACCCCCGGCCGCCCCTTCCCGCGCTTCCGCCGTTTCCAAAAAATGGTCTATGTATGTTAATTTCTTTTCTATCCGCTCAAGATGTTTCTGCTGATATTCCTTGTCGTACACGTATGAGTAAGCCGCTCCCGTTAAGCCCCTCTCTTCTCCGGCCTGTTTATCAAACTGCACGTGCTGCGCGATTATCTTTTCCATCAGCGCTTCAAGGTCTTTCTTCTTCTTCCCTAGGAGCCTGTGGGACTTAGCAAAAAATAGGAAATAATACACGAAAATACTGATTTTAACCTAATCAAAATACTAAAAACGGCTTATTTATCGGGGTTTTTGCACTATTTTTTGCG
>JAISZQ010000055.1 GCA_031269165.1 Spirochaetaceae bacterium | reverse complement strand
AAAACTGTTCCCGCGTGACATCGCTTGGATAAATTCCCCTCATACTCTTTCCTCTCCCTGTTGGCTTTTTTTCATTATATATCCGGTTCGGATTTTTGTAAAGTTACTAAACAGGCTCTTATGAAAGTTCCAAGAGAATTAGCAGAAGATGTCTGGTACGAGGTTCGGACCGAGATTAATGTCGGCGAGCCTTTGTTCCGGCTGGCGTGGGCGGTGACGCTTTTTTATCGGGTACTCATCGAAACGAAGGCGAAATTCGGGTTCGAGATGCGCGGGCTTGTGCTCAATGAGGCGTGGCTTTCGTTTTACATCAAGCCCGTCAACGGGCTTGAACTGCCCAAGATTATGCAATGGCTGAAGCAGACGTTCTCCCTCCGCTTTAACATTCGGACGGGAAGGAAGGCGCATCTTTGGGGGGAGCGGTACTGGTCGGAGATTCTGGCGGGGGAGCCGCCGCCTGAAGCGGGGGAGGTGGACTGGGACGCGGTTGTGGCGGAGGCAAAGACACCAATCCCGGAGGTAATGGCTTACGCGCTGAGTTGGGACAGCCTGAGGACGGGGGTCTGGGAAGCGAAAACGAGTTTTTCGCCCAAAAACCAGCCCTCCCTCGCGTTTCCGCCCGGCTAACAGCCCTCGTTCACCACAAAAATGGCGTTACAAACAGCCCCGATTCCCCGGCCAAAGACGGCGGGCCATCGGCCAACCGATGGCCTTGGGAGAATTCTGCCCTTCTGCCTATGCCACGGCAGACAGGCAACGTGCCGTTTTGGAACAATCTTTGCCCACAGTTTGAATCGTGTCGGGACACGAGGGCACAATCCGCGGACAAAATTCTTACGTTGTTAACCGTGGAAGGCGCGGCAATTTGCCGATCCCCCTTTTGCTGAGATTTTGACAGGCTCTTCCTTTCGCCGTTGTGCTATACTCTTGCTATGCGCCGGAAAATCCTTCGTGCGGTGGCGGCTGCGGCCGTTGCCGGGTTGTGCCTGTTTCTCGTTCTGCGGTTTTCGCCCTACGCCGCGCTGGAGGCGTTTTTGGCGCGGGAGCACTCGGCGCGGTTTTATGACCGGAACGGGGCGTTGTTGCAGGTTCTGGCGGTGGAGGATGGGGTGCGCCGAGAGGTTGCGGCTTCTCTCGAGGACGAGGCATTTCCGGCTCTGTTGCGGGAAATGGTGGTGTTTTCCGAGGATCGGCGGTTCTATCTGCACGGGGGTGTGGACGTGGCGGCGGCGGCACGGGCCTTTGCGCGGAATGTGCAAAGCGGGCGGACGGTGAGCGGCGCGTCCACGATCACGATGCAACTGGCGCGGATCATCGGGGGGAACCGGCCGGGAAGCCGCAACCTCGCCGGGAAACTGGCCGAAATGGTGAACGCGGCGCGGCTTGAGACGCGGTTTTCCAAGAAAGAACTGCTCCTCATGTACCTCAACGCGGTTCCGTTTGGCGGGAAAACCGAGGGCTTTGTCTCGGCGGCGCGAACGTTTTTTTCAAAAGACGTGGGCGACCTGTCTCCGGCGGAAATGTGCGTCCTCACGGTGATGCCCCGTCGACCCGCCTTGTACAACCCGCTCGAAAACCCCGCCGCAAGCGCGGAGGCGGCGAAGGCGTTCTACGGGCGGCTTGCCGCAAACCGCCGTTTGATGAAGCGTTACCCGGAACTGGCCGTTCTTGTCCCGGAAAGTTTTGACTTTGCGACGCAAAACGCGCGGCGGTTTTCCTATCCGTTTGAAGCGCCGCACTTTGTCCGGTATATGGCGAGCGTGTTGCGGAATGATGACGGTTGGCGAAAGGCGGGTGCGGCGCGGCCGTCGGGCGAAGCGTGGTTATCGCTTGACCTTGAGGCGCAACGTTTTGCCGAGGGGCTCCTCTCCGGGGGCGTTGAGCGGTACGCCTCGTCTCGGCTTACCAACGGGGCGGTGCTGGCGATTGACAACCGGACGGGGGAGATTCTCGTCTGGGTGGGCAGCGCGGCCTTTTTCAACGAGGAACACGCGGGGCAGATCGACGGGGTGCTCGCCCGAAACCAGCCGGGGAGCAGCATGAAGCCTTTCCTCTACGCGCTCGCGCTGGAGAGCGGCTTTCTTCCCACCGACGTATTCGCCGACATCCCGAAGAACTACGGCGAGCGCGAACTGTACATCCCGCAGAACTTCAACAACCGGTTCAACGGCCCCGTCTTGTTCCGCACGGCTCTGGCATCGAGCCTCAACATACCGGCGGTCGACCTGCTCTTCAGGCTGGGAATCAACACCTATGCGGAACGGCTCTTCGCGCTGGGTTTCGATTCCGTGCGGGACGCGGTCGATGATGCGGGCCTCGGGCTGGCCTTGGGAAACGCGCCGGTGAGCCTCCTTGAACTGGTGCGGGCCTTCAGCGTGTTTCCCAACGACGGCCTCCTCGTTGACGTGAGCAGGGTTTTAGGGGCAGAGCCCCTAGGAAGGGGGGTAGCGGTCGCGGGCGTTGCCCGCTTCTGGAGTTTCGGGCGGGGCGGTAGGCAAAAACCTTTGCCGACCCCCCCCCGTCACCGAAACTCCCACAAACAACATCGGAGCGAGGGGGGTGTTCCCCCCACCAAAGTCTTCGATAAAGTTTTCGATCCTGACACGGCGCGGATCATTGCGTCGATGCTGTCGGACCGGAGCGCGCGGGTGCCGGCGTTTGGGCCGGTGACGAACTTCGAGACGCCGTTTCCGTCGATGTTCAAGACGGGGACGGCCAACCAGTATCAGAGTATCGTGGCGTTGGGGGCGACGCCGCTTTTCACGGTGGGGGTGTGGATGGGGAATTTTACCGGGGAGACGGTGATCGGGCGGACGGGGAGTTCGGTTCCGGCGGCGATTGCGCGCGACCTCCTTCAGTTTTTGCAGGGACGGGTGACGGTTCCGTTCAGATTGCCGGAAAATTGGGTTCGCCGTCCGGTGTGCGCGCTTTCGGGGATGCGGGCGGGGCCCTTCTGCACGGCGGTGGCGGAGGAATGGGCGTATGCGGGCGGTTTGCTTGAGGATTCCGTGAATCGGGAGGACGCGCCTGAGACGGCGATCTGCGACTGGCATCGTGCGGACGGGGAAGTGGTCTATCCGGCGGAGTATCAGGCGTGGTTTCTTTCAGGCGGGCGGCGCGGCGGGCTGGACTATCATTCGGCGCCGCTTGAATTGGTCAGTCCGCGTGAAGGCTTTGTCTTTTTCGCGGGGCCGGACGGCGGTGGTGCGGGACGGGCGGAGATTCCCGTCGAGGTGACCGGCGGCGCGGAAGACACGCTCGTTGTCGACTACGATGGGGCGGTGTGGACGGAGGAGCGGCCTTTCGTGTTTTTCCTCCCGCTGGAACGGGGAACGCATCGGCTCACGGTTCGCTCAGGCGAGGAAGAGGCGGCGGTACGGTTCAGGGTGGAGTAGCGCATATCGTTTGTCGTTTGAGCCTGTTCCAAAACCAGCAAAAGGGGGAAAGCCTTCCACTGTCAACAACTTAAGAATTTTGGTCCGCGAATGGCGCGGATTTTCACGGATTTAATCCGCCCGTCATTGCGAGCGGAGCGAAGCAATCCAGTGTGAATGCCCTCCCCGGCTAGATTGCTTCGCCGCTTCGCGGCTCGCAATGACACCCTCACCTCTTATCCCTGAAATCCGCGTAATCTGAACCGCCATCAGGCGCAATCTGTGAACCATTCTGAGTTTACGATGGTGTCCCGTCCAATTCGGCTTGGACGGGAATCTCAAGCGGTTTGCCGTTCAAGGTTGAATTTCTTTGATGTCATGCTGGTTTTACCCTGTCTGCCGGTTAAACAGTAAATGACGTTGCCCGGCAGCAAAGGCGGCTGAATACCGTTTCACAAAAACAACGCGCCTGTCCCCTCCTTGCTGATCGGGAACGCTCATGTCCGGCTGCCGCCGTGGCTGTAGTTCCGCTTAGTAGAACCTGTAGCCCACGCCGAGTTTGACCGTCGGGCCAATGCCGAGATTGGTCTTCCCCCCTTTCCGCGTATCGACCCAGTCTTTCTCCCATTTGCTGGCGAGACGAACGCCAAAAAGCACCTCGCCGTGAAAGTAAAGGCTGTAAAAAACATGAAGATCAATGCCGACACCGCCCTTGATCCAAAGCGCGCTTAAATCGCCGGGAGCTTCCTCAGTGCTGTTCTTGATGCTTGTTTCCGTTTTCTCGTCCATTTTTGCAGACAAAATCATTTGGTAGTCGGCGCCTGCCATCGGAGAGAGCGTCACTATATCTGATAGCTCGAAGGGATACTTGAGGAACACCCCCAGGTTGAGGCCGGATAACGTCCACGGTGTCGTTGTCGTCGGGATATTAGATCCCTTTTCCACCGTATCGCCCCCGCCAACAAAGTATCCAACCGACACTTCCCCATAGGTCGCGTCAAAGAAAATAAAAGCACCGCCGCCAAAATAGGGCAAAGATCTGCCCTCGGTATCATCTTTATATCCGCCCGTAAAATCGGCGACCCCGAAACCGCCACCGCCCGCACTGATAGAAAAATCCTGTGCCCAAGCCGCTGTCGCAAGCACAACGGCAACCGTCAAAATGGAACATACTCTTTTCATACGTACGTCCTCCTTCAAAAAATAGATTTACGGGAAATTTCCCCGCAACGTTATACGGCATGAACAAACTCTGTTTATACCACGACCATATATTTCTGTCAAGGTATTTTTGTGTTTTTATGCTCGCCCTGCAAAACCAAATGACCGCCAAACGACGGCGTGCCGTCTGCCGGCACGACAACGAAACAGCCCCCGTCCCACAACAAGGTATCTTACCAAATGGCACCAGTGAAACTAATCGGTACCTTCCTGATCGAACGGGAAAAATACCGGCTGTTTCCAGTTGGCCTCATTCTTACGGACGAGTTCAAGGGAACTGACAACATGAATTTTCCCCTCCTCGTCCAATCTGACCATATTTTCAGAAAACAATCTTTTTGTCATCTCGTCACAATTCTGCGGGGCATAACCGGTCATCTCGACGAGCTCGGACAGCCCGAAATAAAACGTGTAAGGCTCTCCGGCGGGAACGCCTCCCTTTTCAAGCATGACGGTAAGCATATCATAGAGCCGAACAAGCGGGTCATACAGGCTGCGGTTTGCGATCTGTTTGTGCAAAAACCATATCTGCTCGGCCAGTATCGAGCTTATCTTAAAAAGAAACTGGGGCTGGGTCTTCGTTACCGTTTCAAATCCCATCGGCCCCACGGCAAGCGTCTCGCATTCTTCAAGCGTCATCGCGTTTGTCGTATGCGGCAGTCCCTCAAGCATGGCGAGCATACCGCAAATATCTCCGGTGCTCATGATGGAGAGCGTAACTTCCCGGTTGTCCTCAATGCGGGTGACCTTCACCTTGCCCTTGACGATAAAAAACAGCACATTACCCAGTTCGCTTTCCGCAAAAAGCATGGCGTTTTTCGGATATACCCGCTTGAATTCTTCTTTCGGATAATCAAACTTTTCTTGAGTCACATGAGATTTGATTTTTTCCATTTCCTCTTTCGCCGTAATGGAGAAAGGAGAATCCACATAGTTTTGCGTACACCGAAGATATGCGTAATATGCCTGGTTAAACATACTTTTGGATTGATAAAATTCGCCGACACGGTAAAGCTGGGGGGCGGGGTCGTCGGAGACGATTTCACGCTTTCCGCTGCCCAACAGCGTAATATTGGAAAGTGTCGCGTTGAGCATCCTGATATTCGAGACAAACTGCATGATGATCTTCATGGCAATTTTCGTATTGGTCTGCGCCAACTCGGCAAACTGAGAACGCTCAACAACGACCAGCGTCAAATCGGTTTTCGCCTTGACCGTCTCGATCTCCTTATGCCCGGACAGACAGGCCACTGTCGCAAACGAATCACCCGGCCCCAGAATACTGTTTTTGCGGTAGCGGACAAACCCATGACTCTTGAATACCTGCGCCTCTCCCTCCGTGATGATGTAAAACCGACCCGCGTTGGGACTGTCTTCTATGGTGATGTACGCGTCCTTTGGAAAACTAACCGTCAACAAAGGGCGCATTTTTTACTCCAAAACAGAATTGTGCGCCGCCAACCGCCGTCTGTTGTCTCGTCATCTCGTGCCGTAAAAACACGCCCGTTGCCCCGCGCTTTGAGAGCAGCGAATAGAACGTTTTTTGCCCGAACAATATTGTGATTCAATCTATTCTCCACGATAACACATACTAGTGGATTATGCGTTCATAGTCAAGCCGTCCGCAGGACAATGTCATTTGCTTTTTTAACCACCAAAGGTTGCGAAATCAGCATAATTTTGAAGAGTGAGGCTGTTCCAAAACCCAGCTAAAGGGGGACGGCAACAGGTTGCCGCGTCTCCCCCTCGCTCCGGCCCTGCGGTCCTCCGCTACCCCCTCTGCGGGAGTTCCACCCCCGCAACGCCCCCGAATCACAGCGGAGGCTTACATCCTGCGGGGTTATTGAACAGGCTCTTAGAGCCTGTTCAAAATCTCAGCAAAAGGGGGATCGGCAATTTGCCGCGTCTCCCACTGTCAACAACTTAAGCAAAGGGAATATAAGAGTGGTCAACGGATTACACAGATTTTTAGTTTTTTTGTCCGCGAATGTACGCGAATACGCACTGCTGGGTATG
>JAISZQ010000311.1 GCA_031269165.1 Spirochaetaceae bacterium | reverse complement strand
CGAAAAGGCATACGTTTTTCCAAGGATCCGCAGATGCATAAAATCGCTGTCGCGCTTGTGATTAACTTCTGGTTCTTTCACAGGATTGTTTGGTAAACAACATTTTTCGCCCATGACCCAAATCCCGCCCAGCCTTAGGCGCGTATGCGGAACAGCCTTAGGCGCGTATACGGAACAGCCTTAGGAACCGATAGGTTCCTCGCCTAGGAACCGATAGGTTCCTCGCTTAGGAACCGATAGGTTCCTCGCTTAGGAACCGGTAGGTTCCTCACTTAGGAACCGATAGGTTCCTCGCTTGGGCGGGTGTCATTGCGAGGAGGCGGCAACGATGTTGCCGTTAGCGACGAAGCAATCCAGCCGAGGGGCGTTCTCCCTGGATTGCTTCGCTCGGCAATGTGCCGCCCGCTCGCAATGACGAGGGGGCTTGCCGCAATGACGGGGGGCCGCTCTCCCCCCGGAGGGGGGCCGAGGACCGTTCTCCTCACAACACGCCCAAGGGCCTCCACGGCAGGTGGTGGGGCGCTATTCCTCCATGATCCACGTTCGGATTAACTGGGAGACATCGGCCGGTTTTTCGCGGGCAAGGGCGGTCGCCTTCTCGATAATCTCTTGGAACGCCCGATCCTCGGCGGAAAGATTCGCCTCGACACCCTCGCGTTCGGCTTCCAGCAACGCGGCTTCCCGACGCAACTGGGCCTGCCGCGCGCGCTCGGCATCTTCCCGCTGCCGTTTGAGTTCCTGCGCCCGAAGAATCGCCTTGACAACCAGAAACCCGACAAAGAACAGCGCAATACCGGCAAGCGCGATAATCATCGTGAGGCGGAACTGTTTTTGTTTGAGCAGAACCGCGCTCTCTTCGGCAAACTGCGCCTCCCGGTCAAACGCGATATTCTGAACCGTCACCGAATCGCTCCGGGCGGCGTTGTAGCCGACCGCGTTTTGAATCAATGTTTCCGCGCCGCGAATCTGCTCAGGCGTGAGCGGTACATACTCGCGGCCTATAGTGCCGTTTGCCTCGATTACCACGTTACCTTTTTCGTCGTATAGCCTCTTCCACACGCCGTCAATGTTTACCGACACCGTCACCCGGTCGATCTGCGGGGTGCGCTCTTCCTTGGTAAGCTCGGTACTAAGCTGTTCGTTATGCGTCACCGTTTCCTGCGTCACCTTGCCCACGAGGTTCGACATATCCTTCAATGCGGGCGGGGTCTGTCCCTCGACCCCGGCGGGCCCTTCGGGATTGAACCCCGTGCCCTCCCACGAAGTCGTCGAACGGGTCTCGCTTAACAGCACGGAGTCAAATATTTCCGAGTCGTCGTAGGAAAGCCCCGGTGTACGCGGACGACGCTCGTAGGGAAGCACCTTGTTCGTCTCGATTTCCTTTTTGGACATATCCATGTCGATCTTTATGGCAAGGTCGCGCACCCGGTCTTCGGAAAAGGTCGTCTGCAACTGTTTGAGAATCTGGGCGCGGTACGACGCCTCCAGTTTCTGGATGAGTTTCTGCTCGCGCTCGATGATGCCGACCCGCTCATAATCGGCCATCCCCTCAAAATCGTTGAGCACAAGGCCGTTGCTGTCCGTGATGACAATGTTCTCATCGGCAAGCCCTTCCACCGCGAACTTGACAATCTTCTGGACACCCTCAATCTTCTTCTTGTTTTCCCGAATATCGCTACCGGGCCGGGGCGTGAGGATAACCGTCGCCGTTACCGGGTTCTGGTCGGCGGCAAACAGCGTCCGTTCCGGCATCACAATCGTTACGTTGGCATTGTCAACGTCATCCAACGACTTGATGTGCGCCGTTACCATCGCGGTTATCGAGCGGCGAAAGTTCACGTCCCGCTCAAAGTCCGTGATCGTCCACCGGTCCCGGTCAAAGATCGCCCAAGGGTCTGTCCCCTGCGGAATCAAATCCTCCCGAATAAGGATCGAGCGCATCTTCCGGGCCGTCTCCTCGTCCTCAACCGAAACGACACCGCTTGCGGAAACGAAGGTTTTCACCCCTTCCTGATTGATGCGTGTAACAATCTGGTTCCGCGCCGTCTCGTCCGCAATCGGCGCATCAATAACCGGCGCAATCGTCGGCTTTGACGACACCCCCACCAGCGCGACAACCCCGATAAGCGCCGCCGCCACGATACCGGCCAGAATCAGCTTCTGCATCATCGACCACGTGCCCCAAGCGGCCTTCAGCCACCCCACAACCTTTTGAAAAAATGCGTTCATATCCCCCCTCCGAAGACATTACAAATAAAAGACAATCAATAAAAGATAAAAAATATTGGTACCTATTCAGTTGGGGGGAAGTCTCCCCCCTCGTTTCGGCAACGGGCAAAATGCCCGCCGCCTCCACTACCCCCCTCAGCGGGGTTCCACCCCGCAACGCCCCATCTAAGCGACGGCTTGGTTCCCCGTGGCAAAGGCGGCTGAATAGTTGTCATTTTTTTATCTAAAATCTGGTTTCGCTAATCTTCTGCCAGTCCTGCAACAGCCGTTCCAACACGTTTTTAGCGATGTTGAGCGACAACGATGCCTCCGCCTGCGCGATAGTCAAGTCCTGAATGTCGACCGAATCGGGGTCAACGAGGGCTTGTTCGGCCAGTGCCGAGGCGTTCATCTGCCGGGCGCTTACCGCGTCAACGGCGCGGAGCATCGCGTCGGCAAAGTTCGCGTTCCCCCGCCCGGAAGCGTCGACCGCCACGTCGGCCCCGATCGTCTTCGCCATGTCCGCAATGTTTGCCCCCTGCCCTGCCTGCGCCAACGACGCGCCCGACGGGTAGTGCAACGGGTTTGATGCCGCAAGCGGCATCTGCGCCACAAACGTCAATTCCGGTTTCAATAAATTCATAATCCCCTCCAAACAGCCACAGGCCGTTTTATCGTTTAACGCTTATTGTCTCTTGAGCCTGTTCCAAAACGCGCGGTTTTGGAACAGCCTCTCTTATCTAAGTTCTAAAATCTATCTCGCCGCTCCGCCTATGTCCAACGCCCGCTGGAACATCGCCTTCGAGCCTTCGATCACCTGCGCGTTGGCCTCGTAAGCCCGCGTCGCCTCGATCATGTCCGTCATCTCCGTCACGATGTCGATGTTCGCGTACTCGACATAGCCTTCCCATTCGCCCGTCTTGAGCGCGTCGGGATGAGTCGGGTCCCACACCCGGCGCGGCGGACTATCGTCTTTTTCGATCTCGGCGACCCGCACACCCTTCCGTTCCCCCTGATTCATCCCTTCCGGGAGAAAGGGGCTCCGCCAGTAGGGCTCCGCGCCGCGCGGCTTCAAGATCACGCGGCCCCGCTGAAACACGCCGCCGTCCGATTTTCGTGTCGAATTGACGTTGGCGATGTTGTCGGCGATCACGTCGGAACGTATTCGTTGCGCCGTCAACCCCGTTCCCGCGATATTAATCGAATTGAAAAGTCCCATGTCCAAACTCCTTTCCTTATGAGCGCAACATGCGCCCTGTTATTAGCGCAATATGCGCCCCGTTATTAACGCATCACGCTCGCAACCTCGTTAAACTCAAACGCCACCGCCTGTGCCAGCAGGTTGTACTTCATCTGGTTCTGCACGAGAAGCTGCACTTCCTGCTCGGCATCAACGTTGTTCCCATTGGCCTGCGCCGTCGTGAGGTAATCAAGGTTGATGCGCGGCCGCACGTCCCGATAGTCGGTCTCGACGACATTGGTCAGATGGCGGGGATCGCTCCGGGCCATCTCCAGTGCCGGCCTCTTCTTCGCCGAATCGAGGGCCTTCTTGAGCTCGCTCTCGAAGTTCACCTCGCTCCGCTTGTAATTCGGCACCCCGGCGTTGGCCAGATTGTTGGCGATCACCTCGCGCCGGATCGTCTCCGCGTCCATCCCCCGGTGCAAAAGATCCACCGTCCTCGCAAAACTGTTCATACTCATCATTCCTCCCAATCGGATTTCCCCGTTTCTTTTATTTTCGGCCTTTGCCTGAAAAACTTAAAAACACTGTTTGGGGTCTGTCCACAAAGCCGGTTACTTTGCGGACAGACACTGCATTTTCTCACCTCAAGGTTGCGAAAATGCTCCCATAAGTACCTCAATCCCTCTATTTCACTCGCCTCTGCGCGACTTTCCCGCCTTATCGCTCCCCTCTTGTAACTGGTACGGTAACACGCGCGTCTATAATATGTACCTCCCCAAATCCTGGTCTTTGGCCAGTTCCGCGAGGCGCTCGTTCACCATCTCCGGCGTGATTTCGATTTTCTTGGGCGCGATGTCGGGGGCGTCGAAGGAAATCTCCTCAAGCAGCGTCTCCATGATCGTGTGGAGGCGGCGCGCGCCGATGTTCTCAAGGCGGGAATTCACGTCGGCAGCAAGGAAGGCGAGGCGTTCGATCGAAGCCGGGGAGAACGCGATCTCGATGTCCTCGGTGGCGAGGAGGTCCCGGTACTGCTTGGTCAGCGCGTTTTGGGGCTCGGTGAGGATGCGTAAAAACTCGTCCTTACCGAGCGAATCGAGTTCGACGCGGAGAGGGAAGCGGCCCTGCAACTCTGGAATGAGGTCGGAGGGCTTACTCATCGTGAACGCGCCGGCGGCGATGAAGAGGATGTGGCTCGTGTCCACCGGCCCCCACTTCGTACTGACGGTCGCGCCCTCGACGATGGGGAGAATGTCCCGCTGGACGCCCTCACGTGACACATCGGGGCCGCCCCGGTCGCCCTTCACCGCAATTTTGTCCAGTTCGTCGATGAAGATGATGCCCATCTCTTCGACCCGCTGTTTCGCGTCGTCACTCACCCGGTCGGTGTCGATGAGCTTGTTGCTCTCCTCGGCCATGATGATCTCGCGGGCCCGCTTCACCGGCAACACCTTCTTCTTCTCGCCGCTCTGGAACATATTGGCAAGCCCGCTTAGGCTCTGCTGCAACTCCTCAAAGCCTGAGCCGGACATCTCGAACGCGGGAATGTTCGGCGACCGCTCGACGTGGATTTCCACGAGCCTATCCTCCAGTTTACCCTCCCGGAGCATGGCGCGAAACTTTTCCCGTGTCGCGTTGCGGGCTTCCTCGGCTTGGACCTCCTCGGCAGTAGGCGGCTTTTCCGCTTCGGCCATTTCGTCCGCCGCGTTACCCGTCTTGGAAGCATCGGACGTTCCCCGGAAAAGGCTCTTGAGCGGGATGCCCACCTGAATGGCCGCACCCGTGATGCCGCTCGCGCCGTCGGGACGGGTCATCTGGAACGCCCCCATCGGCTTGATCACCGGGCTGCCGTCCTCATCGTCGCGCTTCTTTTTGCGGGACTTCTTCTTGCTGCCGCCGGGGAGAAGCAGGTCGAGCAGGGCTTCCTCGGCCCGCTTTTCCGCTTCGGCCTTCACGTCCTCCTGCATCTCCTGCTTCACCATCTGAACGCCGGACGCCATGAGGTCGCGCACCATCGACTCAACGTCGCGGCCCACATAACCGATCTCGGTGTACTTCGTCGCCTCCACTTTGATGAAGGGCGAACCGGTGAGCTTGGCAAGCCGCCGCGCGATCTCGGTCTTTCCCACGCCGGTCGGCCCGATCATGAGGATGTTCTTAGGCGCTATATCTTCCCGCACCTCAGGCGCGAGTTTCAAGCGGCGAACACGGTTCCGCAACGCGACCGCCACGGCGCGTTTCGCCTTTTTCTGCCCGACAATATACTTGTCAAGTTCCGCGACAATTTCACGAGGTGTCAATTTATCAAGTGTTCTTTTGTCTGTAGCCATATCTTTCTCCTTACAGGGGCTATGGTCTTCATATACCTATAGTTCCCAGTTATCAATTTTACGTTTAGACAGGGGACCCTTCCCTTTGGGGAATTGAAAAGGGAAAACGCATAATGGAAAATGAGGGGAGCCAAACGCGCAACGTGAACCCCACGTCATTGCGAGCGAGTCGCTCGTTAGAGCGGGCGAAGCAATCCAGTGTGAAGGCCTTTTCCGGCCGGATTGCTTCGTCGCTGACGGCAAGTTGCCGCCTCCTCACAATGACAACATTTTCCATTTTCAATTATCCATTCCCCAAAGGGGGAAACCCCGCTCGTTCTCCATTTTCAATTATCCAGTCGCGCAACGCGAGGGCCATATCTCTTCAAAACATCCGCATACCGAGCGTTCAGAGAATCGACGAACTCCTTCCCGGACATTCCTTTCCGCTCGTCATGCATCTTTAACCGCGCCGCATGGACTTCCCGCAGATAGAGCGGCTCGTCCACAATTTCCGGCGTACTCAGATAATCACTAAATGTCCTCATAGCTTTAATACCTCCGATGGTCTATATATACCGATTCGCTTTAATCCTTCACGAATATTCACCGTATCTACCTTTCGCAAGGTCCATTCCCGCGCAATATGCTCAAAGTTTAAACTTACAATAAAGTCTAATTCATACAAAGCGGTTGTTGCAATATGTGTGGCATCTTCGGGATACCCAGGCGGCACCGCCCCCTCCGCAATATAAAGCGCGGCAAGCTGTTCTGCCCGGCTATCGGCCGGCAAGATCGTTATGCCGTACTCGTCTACAAGGTTGAGCATATTTTCACGCCGCTCCATTTGCTCCGTATCCTTCAATTCCTCAAGGGCGTAGAGCGATGTATACGGCTCGTATTTGCCTTCTTTTATCAAGGCAAAAACTTTTCCGGTATCGGCCTTTAGCTCGGTGTAACCCGGCTTATCAGGCACAAAGGGAAAATTAAACATCGTGGTCTCAAGATATATTTTCTGTTTCATAACCGCCTCTCCCCTTTGGGGAATTGAAAAGGGAAAATGCATAATGGAAAAATGAGGGGAATGGGCCACCCAGCCCTCAATACCCGCTCATTTTCCATTTTCAATTATCCACTCTCAATTTGCGCGAAGCGCGCGCAACTCCTCCACCGTTATCATGTTATTCGTATAAATGCAGATGTTGCCCGCGATTTTGAGGCTCTTCTCGGCAATTTCACGGGCCGTAAACGACGAGCCATCCAGATAGGCCAGCGCGGCGGCATAGGCGTAGTTCCCGCCCGAACCGATGGCCAGCGCGGATTCCGCCGGTTCGATAACATCACCCGTGCCGGACACGAGCAGCGTCTTCTGGAGATCGGCCACAAGGAGCAACGCCTCCAGTTTCCGCAACGTGCGGTCGGTACGCCACTCCTTGGCCAACTCGACGGCGGCCCGCGCCAGGTCGGAAGGGTACTCCTTGAGTTTCCCCTCAAACCGATCGAACAAGGTAAAGGCATCGGCGGTCGCCCCGGCAAAACCGGCAAGTACCTTGCCTTCCTGTAAACGGCGCACCTTCCGCGCGTTGTTCTTCATCACCGTCTCGCCCATCGTTACCTGGCCGTCTCCGGCCATCGCGACATCCCCGTCACGGCGGACGGCAATCACCGTCGTACTCCGAAATAGTGGCTTTTCTCTCATCATCTTCCCCTCGCTTCACGGTAAACTTCTTTCAAATGTTCTATATTCACATGGGTATAACGCTGTGTCGTCGTGATACTCGCGTGTCCCAGCAGTTCCTGCACGATACGGACATCCGCGCCGCCATTCATCAAATGGGTCGCGAAGCTGTGGCGCAACGCGTGCGGGTGGACCTTCTTCGGCAACGGAAAACGCTCGCTGTACATCCTCAAGACCCACCGTACGCCCGCAGCGGAGAGCGGCCCGCCCTTCTTGTTGATAAAAAGGAAGGTGTGTCCGCCCCGCACTTTCTCGTTCCGCGAGGGCAGATAGTCCGCGAGTGCCTTTCGCGCCTCATCCGAAAAAAACACGATCCGCTCCTTGTTTCCTTTCCCGATGATCCGTGCGCTTTCCATCGTTCCCCTCATTGGATCTCCCTCTATCTTACCTTCCTTTATTGTATCATTAAAAGAAGAAAGTTGTAACGACACCAGTTCCGACACCCGTACTCCCGCGCTATACATCGCCATAATAATGGCCTTGTCCCGTTCCGGCCAGAGGATGTGTTCCTGTTCCGGCAACCGGGCAAAGGCGGCCATCTCCTCTTCCCACAGAAAGCCGGGGAGGTTTTGCGGCGTTTTTAAATTCCGTTGTCCGGCGGCGGGGTTGTCCTTTCGGTACGCAAAGCGCGTGAGGTAATTGTAAAAGCCGCGTATGCTGGAAAGTGCCCGGTTCACGCTCACCGCCGCATCCCCCTCAAAACTCCGGTCGCCCAGAAAGTCCCGCACCTCCTGCTTCGTGGCATTTTCGGGCAGGACGCCGGCGCGTTCGCAGTATGCGGAAAAATGGGCAAGGTCGGCCCGATACGCGATAAGCGAATTTTCGGAGAGCCCGCGCACCGAGGCGAGATAGGCAAGATACTCCTCGATTTTCGTCCGCTTCGTCATGCGCCCTCCCCTTCGGCGGACGCTTCAGCCGAATGCAGGTAATCACAGGCGGGGTTGATGCACGCCTTGTACGAGCCCCGGTGCTTGTCGTGCTTTTCAACGAGGAACCAGCCGCACTTGGGGCAGTTCTGGTCCGGCAAGGGCTTAAAGTGCGTGAGAAAATCACATTCGGGATAACTCGCGCAACCGTAGAACTCCTTGCCCCGGCCCTTCTGTTTCCGCGCAACAATGTCGCCGCCGCACTTGGGGCATTTGGCAAGCGGAATGGACTTGGCGTTCCGGCATTCGGGGAACCCCGTACAGGCGAGAAAGTAGCCGAACCTGCCGAGTTTCTTCACCATCGGCCTCCCGCACTTCTCGCACTTTTCGTCGGTCGGCTCGTCGAGCGTTCCCTTGTACGATTCAAGCGTCTTTCCCACCTCGTCCACGCGGCTCTTGAAGGGCCGATAGAAATCGGCAATCATGCGGGGCCACGCGACGGCCTGCCCCTCCACCGCGTCGAGCTTTTCTTCGAGCCCGGCGGTAAACTCCGCGTTCACCACGTCGGGAAAATGTTCGACAAGCATATCGTTGATCTTCCGGCCCAGGATCGTCGGCACAAGCTGCTTTTCCTTCCGCGTCACATAGTAACGGTCGAGCAGCACCGAGATGGTCGGCGCGTAGGTCGAGGGCCGGCCAATCCCCTTTTCTTCCAGCGTCTTGATGATCGAGGCGTCGGTGTACCGCGCCGGCCCCTGCGTAAAGTGCTGTTGCCCCTTCATCGAGAGCGCGAAGAGGTCGTCCCCCTTCTTCACCGCCGGGAAAGCCGCGCCCTTTTCTTCTTTGGCGGCAAGCAATTTCAGCACCTTATAGAAACCGGGCTCGACAACACGGGTGCCGCTCACGCGGAACACCGCCTCGCCGCCGGCAATGTCGGCGGTCAGCGTCGCCGTCTTCGCGTTCTTCATCTGGCTCGCGACAAACCGTTCCCATATTATCGAGTAGAGCCGGAACTCGTCGCGGGAAAGATACTTCTGGATCGATTCGGGCGTGTATTTGATATAGGTCGGGCGGATCGCCTCGTGCGCGTCCTGGGCGGTCTTGCCAACCGCGTAAACATTGGGCTTTTCCGGCAGGTCGGCGGGAAACTCCTTGCCGATCCACTCCCGCGCCTCGGCGAGGGCCTGGGCGGAGATACGCACCGAGTCCGTCCGCATATAGGTGATGAGGCCCACGCGCCCCTTGCCGATGTTCACCCCTTCGTAGAGTATCTGGGCGATCTGCATCGTCTTCTTCGAGGTAAAGCCCAGCCGGTTCGCGGCGGTCTGCTGAAGCTGAGACGTGGTAAACGGCGGGCGGGGCTTTAAACTCTTCTCCGTCTCCCGCACATCCGCGCAGGTGAAGGCCGCCTCTTTCAGTTCTTCGACGATCTCCTTCACGTCGTTTTCTTTCTTCAGTTCAGGCTTCTTCCCCTGATAGGTCACGAGCTCGGCGGCAAAACCTTTCTTGGCGGTTTTCGTCTTCGCAAACTCGCCGCCCAGCGTCCAGTACTCTTCGGGCACAAAGACTTCCACCTCCTTCTCGCGGTCACAGATGATCTTGAGCGCGCAGGACTGGACTCGTCCCGCCGAGAGGCCGCTTTTCACCTTCTTCCACAGTAAAGGCGAGAGACTATAGCCGACCAGCCGGTCGAGCACACGGCGGGCCTTCTGCGCGTTCACCTTCGCGCCGTCAATCTCATCAGGATGGGCGACCGCCTCTTTGATTGCCGCAGGCGTTATCTCATTGAACACGATACGCGAGATGGGAAGCCCCTCGTTCTTCGCCTGAATCGCGTTGTTGAGATGGTAGGCAATCGCCTCTCCCTCACGGTCATTATCCGACGCGAGGAGCACGGCGGTCGCCTTTTTCGCCTCGGTTTGCAAGTCTTTGAGCAACTTCGCCCTCCCGCGCACCGTGATGTACTCAGGCTCAAAGTCCTTCTCCGTGTTGACCCCCATCCGCGACTTGGGCAGGTCGATGAGGTGCCCCATCGAAGCCTTCACCGTGTAGGAAGCCCCCAGATACTTCTCGATCGTCGCCGCCTTCGCCGGAGATTCGACGATAACCAGAGTCCGCTTCTTCGCTACGGCTTTCTTCCGGGCCGCGCTCGCCGCGCTCTTTGTCTTCTTAGTCTTTACCTTTTCTTTTACCACGCTATTCCTCTATACTGCTCACGTTTATCGTTTACGAAACTTGTTAAGGTAACCACGAACCTCACGAACCCATACGTTTTTTGGTCCGCGCATAAACGCGAATAATGCACGAACATGAGCCTCCATTCGCGACACTTCATCTCTTACCCCAAAAGCGCAATTCTCTGCTTTTCCACATACACGCTCCGAGCGATTTTCATGTTGGCCGCCCGCTGTTTGAAAAGGGCCTTTTCCCCCATCTCAATACCGGGAGTGCGAAGGATATTGCGAAGCCGGGTTTGATGGGAACTACAGGCTTGGTGAAACGCATCCCCCGGGAACCCCCGAACACGCTTTTTCGGATCTGTCGGGTGGGTCTTTTCAGCATAGGTATACCCGACCGCATCCTCAACCACTTCAAGAGACCGTAGCGCGTCCTCACAACCCTGGATGGCGTGAAGCAGACTGCTCCGCGTGTCGGTGTCGCCTTCGTCGCAAAATTGCAGTTCCTGATTCAGGAAAGCCATCTCAACAAGGATAAGGGTCCGCGCGTCCGCGCTACGATGCGCCTCCTGAAAGGTTACAAGCGCGAGGGCGATGCCACGTTCATAGGATACCCGGCCTTTCCGCTCCTTGCCGGGGACGGCGAACCCCTTTCGACCATCATCAATATTGTAGGCACTTTTAAGAATATTATCGAGTAAGCCAATCTGGTCCACATTCCGCCTCCACTTCCGACAGATTATACCCGCCCTTTATGAGAGCCTCCGCGCCGAAATATTTCTTTACGAATTCCGCCATGTAGAGCGGCATGGGCAGTCCCAAGGTAATCCGGTCGGCCTCCGCTTCATTACCGGCTTGCCGATACTCTTCGGCCTTCATTAAGACATCAAGCCGTTCCCCAGTGGTCATCTTTCGTTTCTGTTCCATAGTGTTCTCCTTCATACATAATCTCCCTTGAGGCTATTCCAAAACTTCAGTTTTTGGAACAGCTTCCCTAGATTTAAGGGAAAAACCGGGGCCTTTGACCGGTTTTTCCAAGAGCCTGTTCCAAAACCGTGCGCGGTTAGCGCACAGTCAATTAGTTTTGGAACAGGCTCA
>JAISZQ010000302.1 GCA_031269165.1 Spirochaetaceae bacterium | reverse complement strand
TGGGGCAAAACAGCCCTTTCCCCAAAAAACGGGGTTAATCCCGAGGGCGTATTGCCCTAACACGCGATCCTGCCAATATTTTTGATGTTTTTAGCCTTAAGTCCCACAGGCTCCTAGGGTCGGCAATGCCGATGTCAAATGAGATAAATCTTGAGCCTGTTCCAAAACATCAAGCGTTTCAATTTTTTCGCGCTTTTTTCGTGTTTGATTAAAGCAACGTGGCTGGCAACCGCATATATATAGCCGGAGGCTATATATATGAGATTGAACAGAGAATTGGAAGAAGATGTCTGGTACGAAGTTCGTACCGTGATTAACATCAGCGAGCCCTTGTTCCCGTTGGGGTGGACGGCGGCACTTTTCTGCCGGGTACTCATCGAAACGAAAGGGCGTTATCGTTTCGAGATGCGCGGGCTTAAAATCGAGGGATGCACACTCTCGTTTTACATCAAACCCGAAGACGGCTTCAAACTGCCCAAGATTATGCAGTGGCTGAAACAGACGTTCTCCGTCCGGTTCAACTTCCGCACGGGGAGGAAGGGGCACGTCTGGGGAGACCGGTACTGGTCGGAGATTCTGGCGGGGGAGCCGCCTGAGTGGGCGAAAGAGGTGGACTGGGACGCGGTTGTGGCGGAGGCGGCTAAGCCGGTACCGGCGGGCATGACCTACAAGTTATCTTGGGGCAGCCCCCGCCCGGCGGGAATGGGCTCGGAAGCGCCTTTTTCGCCCCAGTTCACGTTTTCCTCTGTGTTTCCACCCGGCTAATCGGGGCAAAGCCCCCGGTTAGCGGCAAAGGTGGTGTTACAGACAGCCTCGATTCCCTGCCCAAAGACGGCCTCAAGGAAAGGTCTGCCCGCGCCACCGGGAAAAAGGCGAAAAAAGCGCGAATTTGGGGCCGTTTCTGGTGTGCCGGGGCAGAGAAACACGGATAAATGCAACGCACGGCGAGGAAAAACGGAAAAAAAGGCGTTGGAGAGACGGTTTTCGCGCAAATATTGTGGCTGAGGACTGTCCCCGTCTGCTTGGGGCAGCCCCCGCCCAACGACGCCCGGCCATCGCCCGGCCATGGCCTCAGAGAAAGCCCCCTCCCCCCCCCCCAAATAAACAGAAAACAGACAGGCGCCGCGAGAGACTTTGAAATCGGAATTATTGCCGCTAAACTGAAACCCATTGAACCACAGAGAAATCTGCGCCGCCGTTTGGCGTCTGCGGCGAACGGTGACGGCGTGGCGTCTGTAGCGCACAGCGAGGCTGCTTCAAAACCTCCCGTTTTGAAACGGCCTCCCGTGATAAAGTCGTGACGAATACCTCCGGGCACACCACGACCGTCATGCCGTCTGCCTGAAAAAGAGCAGACGGAACCGCCAACCTGACGGGGCCGGACTACACCGACAAAATGCGGATGATTTCCTCCGAACTCTCCGCCTTGAGGATCTCGGCCCGTTTTTCGGAACTCTTGAAGAGGAGGCTCACCTCGGCGAGAAACTGGAGATGCGGCCCGGTCTTTTCGAGCGGCGAGAGCGTCATAATAAAGATCCGACACAGATCGCCGTCCAGCGAATCAAAGTCTACGGGATTATCCGAGACACCGATACAGGCCACGAGGTCGGAGAGCGCGCCGCATTTCCCATGAGGAATAGCGATGCCGTGCTTCATGCCGGTAGACATACGCCGTTCCCTATCCATGATCGCCTCGAAAGCGGCGGCTTTATCTTCCACTTTACCAGCCGTAACCAGTATGTCGAGGAGCTCGTTGATGATCTCCTCCTTGTTGGTCCCCTTGAGATGGAGACTGATGGTTTCCTTAGAAAGGACTGACTTCAAATTCATAGTTTTATTTTACCACTTCCCGATAGAGTTGTCAAGACACAAAAACTTAAGTACACTCTCTTTGTGCGTTTTTTTTCTCTGACGAGCCTGTTCCATAGCCGCTGTCATCAAGTTTATGAGGAGAGGGGGGGAAGTCTCCCCCCTGCCTCCAGACTTGCTCCGGGCAACGTTCAAAACGTGAGTTGCCCTCCGCAATTCTTCCGGCACCCCCCTCTGCGGGGGCAAAACGATACCGCGCATGATTTTGCGGGCGCGCGCATCACTCAGTGCGCCCCGGCGGGAAACCCGAAACAGGGTTGTAGCCGCCCCCGCAACGCCCCCGCATTCCTCCGTGTAGCGTTGAAACACGCCGTGCTGGCGGTATTGTTTCTTGCCGGTCTTTCTTCGTGTACGCGCAAACTCGGCTGGGGTGTTCTGCTCTGGTCGGACGAGGAACGGGGCATCCCGTCGGGAACCGTGCTTCCGGTGTACATCAAGTCCAACATCGAAAAGACGTGGATCGCCGGGGTGCCGAAAGACTACACGAAGCCCGGCGAGCATTCCGCAAAGTTCGGGGTCCCGCTTGCCGAACTCGATCTCGTCGGCGGGAAGCGGGCGGCGGAAAAACGGGCCCAGGAGTTTGGCGAATACGCGCTTGTCTATGCGGAAACCTTGCAGGACGGCCTTCCCATTCGGGAATCCCCCGACAACAGCGCGCGCCGCGTCTACCGGCTCCGGCAAGGCGAGATTCTCAAAATTCTGAGCATCGCGCAGGGCAATCCGGCGATCAGCGCGACAGGCGATCCCCTTCCCGGCGACTGGCTCCGCGTTCTCACCGAGAACGGAACACGCGGCTACTGTTTCTCCTACCGCCTCCGCCTCTTTGAACACATTCCGGGAACCCTCGTGTCCGCGCCCTCCGAGGACGGGGACAAACGAGATGTCGAACGAGAAAAAGTCTTGACCAAGACGTGGGTCAGCGAGGTCTACTCGGCCATGGTACGCGACCGCAAACTCGACCTCGAAGCCCTTTCCCGCAAATGGGGCTTCTCCGCCGGCGAGGATACCGGTATCGCCCACATCTACGCGCCGGCAGCCGCTACGGAAACGGCGGGCCGCCTCACCGCAGCCGAACGAAACCGGCAGGAGATCAACCTCAGCTTTCCTTACACGGAAATCAAGAGTTTGGGCAGCCGCGACTGGCAACTCGTCGATGCAAACGGCAACGGCACCCTCTTGATCAGCCTCTTGAGCGACACACGGCTTTCCGTGCAGTACAATACTGCCTCCGGCCTTCCCCGCACGCTCTACTTCACCGCGCTTTCCGTTCCGCTGGATGACCTCATCGTGCAGGAAACCGTCCGACGGGACGATATGTGGGCGGCCCTCCTTTCGCATGGGACGGCGTGGCGCAGCGCCTATTACGGGAGGCTCAACTTTGAGCCCAACAAGAACATCACGTGGTCGGGGTTTGACCGGCTGGTGCCCCAGTACATCTCCAACATGGCCCTTCCTTCGGGACGGGTGAGCCTCTCGCTCTTTCTCGACCCGTCCCTCGCGTCAATCTATGACGGCGCGTTGACGGTTCACCTCAACAACATCGGCGGGGGAACGTCTCAGGCGCATTTCCTCTACGTGGTCGAAGAGGGTAACGCCGTGGGACAGTACGGCTTGCGGCTTGAATTTGTTCCGCAGGACAATATCGAGGACGTGACGGTAAAGCGGCGCACCCCGTCCCCGACTATTCTCTACTTCTACACCGAGTAACGGGCGATGGCAAACCTCCAACTGTCAGGCGTTTCCCTCGCGTTCGGCGCACGGACGATTCTGCATAACGTGACGGTCCGCCTCGGCGAAGGGAGCCGCGCCGCGCTCTGCGGCATCAACGGTTCCGGCAAATCGACGCTGCTCAAGGTGATCGCGCGGGAGATCGAGCCGGATTCTGGCGACCGGACGCTGTCAAAAGAATCGTCGATTGCCTATCTTCCGCAAACGATTATCGTACCCGCCGTGTTGGGTAACCGGACGCTGCTTGAAGAGGCGCAGAGCGTCTATCCGGTGAGCGCGGACGAGAGCGGGGTCTTAGGGGCGGCGCCCCTAGGCGAGGGGGTAGCGGAGGACGGCACAAACCCTACGCGGTCTCAAGGGGTTTGGGCTGGCCGGAGTGAGGGGGAGGCTTCCCCCCTTATACACCGAAACCAGAACCCCATCCCGAACTGGAGCCGCGATAAGGACATCAGCATCGTGCTTACGGGGTTGGGCTTCACGGCGGCCGACTTTGCGCGGCGGGTGGACGAGTTTTCAAGCGGCTGGAAGATGCGGATCGCGCTCGCAAAGACGTTGTTGCAAAAAACGGACTTTCTTTTGCTGGACGAACCGACGAACTACCTCGACATCGAGGCGCGGCAATGGCTTTTGAAGTTCCTCGGCACGTTTAAGGGCGGGTTTCTCCTCGTGTCCCACGACCGCTTTTTTCTGGACAACGTGATCAACGAGGTGTACGACCTCTTTCAGGGCGGGCTGAAACGGTATGCGGGCAACTATTCCGCCTACGAAAGCCAGCGGAAGGCCGAGTTGGACGAACTTTCGAAGCGGCACGCCGAACAGGAGGCGGAGATTAAGCGGACTGAGGCGCTGATACGCCGGTTTCGTTACAAGGCGAGCAAGGCGGCGATGGTTCAGGAGCGGGTGAAGAAGCTGGAGAAGATGGAACGGATCGAGATTCCTGAGAACTTGAAGAAGATTTCGATAACGTTTCCGCCGCCGCCTCATTCGGGGAGGATCGCGCTCACCGCAACGGGTATCGGCAAGCGTTATGGCGAGAAAACGGTGCTTTCAGGGCTCGATCTTTCGCTTGACGCGGGGGAACGCCTCGTGGTCGCGGGGAAAAACGGCGCGGGAAAGTCGACGTTGCTCCGTATTCTGGGCGGCAAAGAAGCGGGGTATGCGGGCAGCGTTCAATACGGGACGGGTATCGCCGCCGGGTATTTCTCGGTGGAAAGCGCGGAGGCTCTTGCCGGGGGACAGACGGTGTTGGGCTTCATGGAGGAGGACGCGCCGCTTGCCCTCCTCCCGAAGATCCGCGATATGCTGGGCGCGTTCCTCTTTCGCGGCGACGATGTGTACAAGACGCTGGACGTGTTATCAGGCGGCGAGAAGAGCCGTCTGGCCCTCCTCAAGATGCTCACCCGCCCGCTCAACTTACTTCTTCTTGACGAGCCGACCAACCACCTCGACATCTGGACGAAAGACATTCTGCTTGACGCGCTCACCGCCTTTGCCGGGACGATCGTCTTCGTCTGCCACGACCGCGCCTTCATGGAACGGCTCTCCACCAAGACCCTCTATCTTGACGAGGGCAAACACGCCCTTTACTACGGCGGCTATGCGTGGTTCATGGAAACGAGGGGGGAAGCGGCGGGCGCGACAGGCGGAGGGATCAAGCCTCCTCCATCCGGCACTCCCGCGCAACGTCCGGGCAACCGCGAGGAAGCGAAGCGGCTCAAGGCCGAGGAACGGCGGCTGAAGCGGCGGGAAGAGGAGTTAATCGCACAGATCGAGGCTCTGGAAGCCGACAAAAAACGCGCCGAGGCAACATTGTCCCGTCCCGACGTGTATTCGTCCGGCGAAAAGGCGAAGAAGGTACAGGCTGAAATCCGCGCGCTGGAAGCCGCCATCGAAAGCGCGACCAGCGAGTGGGAAGCGAACGCGCGGTGCGCGAATGGATAATGGAAAATGGAGAATGGAAAATGATTGAGTTGTCATTGCGGGCGGGCGGCTCGCAATGACGGGGCTGTTTGCGGCTCGCAATGACGATTCTCCTCTCGTCATTGTGGGCGGGCCGCCTCGTCATTGCGAGCGAAGCGAAGCAATCCATGCGCGCTTCGCGCGAATTGATAATGGAAAATGGAGAATGAAAAATGACAGGAAGGGAACGCGCCGTTTCCAAAACACGACATTCTCCATTTTCAATTTTCCATTATCCATTCGCGCACCGCGCGCGCCATTTTCCATTCGCCCCAAAGGGGCGCCCCGCTGGATTGCTTCACCCTGGCGGGTTCGCAATGACGGCTTTTTTAGACTCCAACTCTTTTTCCTCGTTAAGCCAAAACTTAGCGAAGGTGCCGTTCCCGCCCTTCGCAATAAACTCGTCAAAGAAAACCTGCCGGGATTTTCGGGGAATATCCTTATCCACAATAATATTGCCCAGAAAATACAACCGGTCTTTTAAGTCCTGTTTTG
>JAISZQ010000286.1 GCA_031269165.1 Spirochaetaceae bacterium | reverse complement strand
CGGGGACAAAACCATGCGGTGCATGGTTTTGTGGGCGTACCCCAAGCGTCCACGGACGGACGCACTACTGAGTACGCCCCGACCGGAAACCCGAAGCAGGACGTTGAGGGTTGTAGGTCAACCCCCCGCAACGCCCCCGAATTACCGCAAGGAAAAAACCTCCGGGGGAATGGATAATGGAACATGACAGGAACGCGCCGTCTCCAAAACCCGGCATTTTCCCTCTATAAAGGGTATGTGCCGATGCCGGGAAGGCAGAGGCGGAGTCTGAACGGCGGTTTTTTCGCCGAAAACGCCCGGCGGGGCCCCTCCGGGGGAGGGCCGTCATTGCGAGGGCGGAGCCCGAAGCAATCCATGCGCGCGATGCGCGAATGGAAAATGGAGAATTGATAATGGAAAATGTCGTCATTGCGAGGTCGCGGCAAGCCGCCAGCTTGTCGCGGCATTTGCCGTCATTGCGAACCCGAAGGGTGAAGCAATCCAGACATAGGGACGGTTCCATAAGCAGACGCAGTCCACGGCGGTTTTTTCGCCGAAAACGCCCGGTGGGGCCCCTCCGGGGGATGGCTGTCATTGCGAGGGCGGATCCCGAAGCAATCCGGCGCAAGGCGACCTTCCCACCGGATTGCTTCGTCGCCAACGGCAACGCAAGTTGCCGCCTCCTCGCAATGACGAGGGGGTCCGCGAACACGCGCCATACATGGCGTTGCGCATAGACGCTCATAGGTGGGTGTCCCACGCTTATTCGCGTTCATGCGCGGACAAAAAAAGTATTTGTTCGTGGGGCGCGCTCTCCCCCCGAAGGGGGGCTGATGCCTGTTCATGGTGCGACACGCCCAAGAAAAGCCCCTGAGGGGCTCATGGTGCGATGCGCCCAAGTGCCTCCACGGCAGGTGGCTGGGGGGCGTTGCGGGGGGCGGGCCACCCGCAGAGGGGGTAGCGTAAGACGCGCAAACCCTTTTGGAACCTGTAGGGGTTTGCGTGGCTGGAGCGAGGGGGAGACTTCCCCCCACCTTATTTTTGGGCGTGCTCTCTCCCCGAAGGGGGGCTGATACCTGTTCATGGTACGACACGCCCAAGGGAAGCCCCTGAGGGGCCCCCTCCGAATGGTGCAATCCGTGCTTATCCGTGCGCCATCAGCGCAATTCGCGGTTCCCGTTGACTATATTCTTTTTTGCGGGTTCTGTTTAGACTATCATCGAGCCTGTTCCAAAAGCGCGCGCGTTCACGCATGGTCAATTCGTCTTGAAACGGGCGCAATCGATACAAGAAAGAGGGAGATATGCGATGAGTAATGAGTCAATGCGGCGGCGGATTGCGGATTTTGCCGACAGTCGGGAGGCGGTCTATAAGCAGATCGCACGGGATATTCATGAGCGGCCGGAGGTGAGCAATCACGAGTTTTATGCTTGTGCGCGGCTTGCGGATCAGTTGGAGGCGGAGGGGTTTGCGACGCGCCGTGATGTGGCGGGGCACCGGACGGGGTTTACGGCGGTCTATCGGGCGGCCAAGCCGGGGCCGGTCATCGTGTTTCTGGCTGAGTATGACGCGCTTCCCGCGTTGGGGCACGCGTGCGGGCATAATCTTTATGGGGCGACGTCGATTCTCGCGGCGGCTTCCCTCAAGCAGGTGATCGAAGAGACGGGCGGGGAAGTCCGGGTCTACGGGACGCCGGGCGAGGAAGGGGGCGAGAACGGTTGTTCTAAGGCGGATTTTGTGCGGGAGGGGTTTTTCAAGGATGTGGATGCCGCGCTCTGCGCTCACCCGAACGCCCGCGACCATCGGCTCACCGAAAAGACACTGGCGTGCGCCGCTGTGGACATCGAGTTTTGGGGGAAAAGTGCCCATGCGGCGGCGGCTCCCGAACAGGGGGTCAACGCGCTGGACGCGCTTATCCACGTCTATAACGCGATTAACGCGCTGAGGCAGCATCTTCCGCAGGACGTGCGGATTCACGGGATCATCACACGCGGCGGAGACGCGCCGAACATTGTGCCCGATTATGCCCAGGCGAAGTTTTATCTGCGCTCGGCTTCCGCGCCGGGGCTGGATGCCGTCTACCATAAGGTGGAACATATCGTGGAAGGGGCCGCGTTGTCCACGGGGGCGAAAGGGTCGATGCGGCCTTACCAGAACCTCGTGGAAAACACCGTCCCCACGCCCTCGTTTGACGCGCTCTACCGGAAGAATCTGGAACTGCTGGGGGAAAAGGTCGTGCCTTCCCCGCACGTGGTACTGCCCGGTTCCAGCGACGTGGGCAATGTGTCCCAGGTTGTTCCGGTCATTCAGCCGTTTATCAGCATCAGCGACGACGTGTTTCCCGCCCACACCGAGGAGATGAAGGCCGCCGCTTGTTCGGAACGCGGTCTTGCGTCCGTCCCGCTGGGCGCCAAGGCACTTGCCTATACCGCGCTTGATGTGCTGGAAGATCCGGCGCTTCTCGCGGCGATTCAGGCGGAACACCGCGCGCTGGTCGCGGAACAGTGAATATAATCGGGATGGGGGCGGGATCAAGGCGTGGCGTTTCGTGATGACTGGCGCGAGGGGTCGGCACGTTGCACGTTGCCGCGCCTTCCCCCCGTTTTCTCTTTTTGGGATAGAAGCACGAGACAGAACGGAACAGGCCGCCTCGCTCGGCGGAGACAGCCTTTCCGCGCTCGTTTTTCTTTTTACGTTACGTTACTTTATCAGTCCGGCCGATTGAGCCGCCGCGATACCGGCTTTTTCCCAGTCCTTGCCGCCGATACGGTCAAACTCCGCGATATAGGCGGCCCACGTATCCCGGGTGAGCGGGCGCGTTCCGGTGACGAACTCCATCACCCCTTGCCGATAGAACCGCTGCACATCCGCTGACGGCAAGGGCAGAGTGTCCGAGCCCTGGATGAGTGTCCACGGACGCTTCTGCATATCCCGCAACGTAACGAGGGCGCTCATCGTCTTGCCCGATGTCGGCGCTTTGTAGGTCGGATAACGGGAGATCAGTTCGGCATCGCTGTTGCGCTGGATATACCCGCGCAGTTGTGTCAACGGGATGACGTCCGGCTTTGCATACCCTTTGGACGGATCGGGGATACCGGCTTCGACCGCCGAGCCGTTTGCGTCGATCGTGTAGTTTACGCCGCGCTCGCCCCAGCCCAAGAGGTAGTATGCGTCGTCGGTCGCCATCCACTCAAACAACCGGGCTATCGCCGGGCCTTTGCCTTGTTTTATCGCGTTTGCGGACACGGCGATGATGCCGAAAGAGTTGGTATAACTGCCGACAGACGCTTCTCCGCGCGGGCCTTTCGGCGGGTCGAGGACAATCCACTCGCCGTTCGGGAAATTCTTGTCAAAGGGCGCGTAGTTTGCCTCGGAGCCGTATGCGGAATGGTTTTCCCGCATGATCCCGAAACGCCCCTGTTTCCATGCCGCGCGGAAATCATCGCGCCCGTAACTGGTCCAGTTGGGGTCGATAATCTGTTCTTCAACTATCGTCCGCACGAACCGTAGCGCGTCAAAATAGCCCTCTTTGTAAATATTGAGCCCGGCTCCGGCGCGGCTAAGATTCCACGTGCCCGCGACACCGAACGCGCCAAAAAGCGGGGCCATTCTGGTACCAAAGCCCTCTTCAACAGCGGTGATGTCGAGAAAAACGCCGAAGCCGTACGTGTCGGCCCTGCCGTTGCCATCGGGGTCGTTCCGCGTAAACGCGCGCATCACGTTGAGGTAGTCCTCCGTGGTTACCGGGACGGCGAGCCCCAGCCTGTCGAGCCAGTCTTTGCGGATAAGCATCCCCTCGTTGCGCGGCTGTCCCCCGCCGTTATAGGCGATGCCGTAAGATTTCCCGTTTATCGTGGTATAATCCCGTCCCGCGTCTCCGCCGTACTGCCGATACCAGTTGGGCAACGCGGCATACAGATCATCCACCGGGGCCACCGTTCCCGTGGCAATGAGCTTCTGGAGCGCGTCCCGGCTCACATAGAATATATCCGGCAGAGCGTTTGCCGCGGCGGCGGCCATCGTTTTTTGGTCACGGTCCCCAACGTTACTCGGTAACATCGTGAGCGCCAAATCAACGCGCGCCGTTTCTTTGAGACGCTGATAGGCTTTCCAGTCTGACGGCGGCATCCCCGCTTCGCTGGATGTCGGCAAAAACCAGAATTCGATTTTCTCGATTGTCTCGATTTTCTCTGCCGCCCCCGGCGTCGCCGCCTGTCTGTTTCCGCCCGCGAACACGAATTGCGCCGCGCATACCGCGATTACCACCAATACCGCTCTTTTTTTCATCTGTTTCTCCTCTAAATAAGATTGTCCTATCAGATTACCACGAGAATGGCAAAAAATACCGATGATTTATGGTACTATTCCGACTTTTGGGGAATAAGAAACGGCGAGTGACTATTCGACTGGGTGAATGCTCTGAGCGTCTGTTCAGAATCTTTTCAAAGCCTGTTAAAAAACCCAGAAAAGGGGGGGGGGGGGCGGCCGGCCCCCGGCCCCCCCCACACGCAGCCGCGCGCGGGCACCCCCAGCA
>JAISZQ010000299.1 GCA_031269165.1 Spirochaetaceae bacterium | reverse complement strand
CCTTTTTCCCAGACGCTTGTCGGGAAAACGGCTGCTCATATCTATTGTTTCCATAATTCCCCTCCCTATGGGTTACCTCTTTCCTCTATTGTATCATATTTGTGTATAATCGGTAGCCGTAGAGGGGGTAGCGGAAGACGGCGTAGGCGGCTGGAGCGAGGGGGAGACTTCCCCCTTATGTTTGGTTTTGGAACAGGCTGAAGGCTCTCGGCTATTGCGGTTTCTTGTGGTAAAAACACACTTGATTTTATGCGGCTGATTGCCGATACTGAAGGTATGATGTCTATGCTCAAAGGTATATTCGCAAGTGTAATGCTGTTCACGATGTCGTTGTTTTGTTTTGCGGAGGACAATCCGGAACGAGTCCCCCTATCCGAAGGGAAAAGCCAAGCAAACACCGCCGCTTCTCTGTCTTTCGCGAAAAAACCCGCTTCTATCCTCGAAACAAGCGACATACTGGCGTACTACGGCCATCCCCTGTCGGCGCGGATGGGAATTCTGGGCCGTTTGCCCATTGACGAGGTCTACCGGCAACTGTCCGTCGAAGCGGAAAATTACCGGGCGCTTTCAGACGACCGTGACATTAAAAAGGCGTTTTACATCATTTTCGGGACGGTGCAACCCGAAGGCAAGATTAACCGTATCGATAAAATCGTGTTAGAGGCGGTTACCGGGAAAGACGTGTTGCTACAATGGATAGACTATGCCGCCGAGCGCGATATGATCGTGTTTCTCGACCACCAGATCGGCCGTTATGACCCGGTAGAGTCGCTCAAAGAGATGTTGCCCTACCTCAAGTACCCGAACGTGCATCTTGCCCTTGATCCCGAATGGCGTACCACGACGCCGAATAAAAATATTGGCCGCGTAACGGCGGACGAAATCAATCGCGCTCAGGCGGTCATGGAGCAATACCTCGTCAGCAACAATCTGCCCGGCGAACGCCTCTTGGTACTTCACCAGTTCAAGCCGTGGATGATTGATGAGACCAAAATCGATGCGGCGACCGGGCAGCCGATCACCGTCGATACGGAGTCGTTCAGTCATGTACGCCTTGTTCACTGCGCCGACGGCTGGGGCAATCCCGCGCAGAAGCGAGGAACCTACGCCTTAAATGCCGCATCAGGCCCCAAAATCCCGGTAAAAGGCTTCAAACTGTTCTACAAACACGGCAATCAATACGACGAGCCCCTCTTGTCTCCCGCCGACGTATACGCGCTCAACCCGCGGCCGCGCGTGATTATGTATCAATAGCGGGATAACGCGGAGAAATGACGTGAGGCTTGTTTAACAGCCCGGTTGGTTGTCGGTTCACCAAAGGTGAGCGTGCAAGTCCTGCGGTTTTGTAAGGCTAAAGCCCTCGTTCCGATTTACGCTCAAACCCCGCAAAACAGGAGAGGGCTTCCGCCGCTCTCCACTCCCCCGCTTCGGGGGGCAACCCCCGAAGGCGTCGGGACGCCCCGGCCCCGTATCTCGGCGGAGGCTTGCGTCCTGTGGTTTTTTTGAACAGGCTCTTAGTCCGTTTTCATAGCATAAGAATTTTGTCCGCGGATTTTCACGGATTATACCCCGCTCGATCCATGTCGCCATGGCGCAATCTGCGGACCTTTCTTTTCTTTGCTTGTTTCAAGACCTCAATGTTTTCACTTTT
Organism: Spirochaetaceae bacterium; assembly: GCA_031269165.1. Taxonomy (GTDB): domain Bacteria; phylum Spirochaetota; class Spirochaetia; order Treponematales; family Breznakiellaceae; genus JAIRNN01. The sequence continues at coordinate 2,815 of JAISZQ010000299.1, read as the reverse complement.
TTTGTGTTTTTTCCCCGTTTGACTAAAGCAAAACCGCAACTCAACGCCTTAATAGAGGGTACAAGGCTGTTCCACACCGTGAGGTTTTGGAACAGCCCCGTCTATTATACAGGAGTTTCTATGCGATTACCCAGAGAATTAGCGGAAGATGTCTGGTACGAGGTGCGGACGGCAATTAATGTCGGCGAGCCTTTGTTCCAGTTGGCGTGGGCGACGGCGCTTTTCTATCGCGTGCTTCGTGAGGCGAAAGGGAAATTCGGCTTCGAGATGCGCGGGCTTGCGATCGAGGGGGTGTGGCTTACGTTCTACATCAAGCCTGTTTACGGACTTAAACTGCCCAAGATTATGCAGTGGTTGAAACAGACGTTCTCGGTGCGATTTAACTTTCGGACGGGACGGACGGGGCACGTGTGGGGGGACCGGTACTGGTCAGAGATTGTGGCTGGGGAGCCGCCGCCTGAAGCGAAAGAGGTGGACTGGGACGCGGTCGAGGCGGAGGCAAGCAAGCCGGTACCGCCGGGCGTGGTCTACAAGTTATCTTGGGGCAGCCCCCGCCAGGCCGGAATGGGCTCGGAAGCGCCTTTTTCGCCCCAATTCACGTTCTCTTCCGTGTTTCCGCCCGGCTAACCGCCCCGCTTCGCGGCAAAAAAAGGGGTTACATACAGCCTTGATTCCCCGGCCAACGATGGCGGGCCATCGCCAGCCAATGGCCTTGGGAGAGGTCTGCCCGCACCACCAGAAAAAGGGCGAAAAAGAGGCGAATTTCGGGCCGTTTCCGGTGTGCCGGGGCGGGAAAACACGGATAAACGCGGCGTACCGTGAGAAAAAACGGAAAAAAGGCGTTAGGAGAGACGGTTTTCGCGCAAATAGGGCGGCTGAGGACTGTCCCCGTCCGCTTGGGGCAGCCCCCGCCCGGCTGGAATAGGGTCGACGGCGAGCCATCGGCCAACGGTGGCGCCATAGCAATCAAGCAACGCAAGATTTTGAAATCGGAATTGCTGACCCTAAATCAGCAATTCCGATTTCAACGTGAACTATGCTCTCTGATTCCTCCTCGCGGCGATCCGGGGGACGGAGTTTCCAGCAGGACACCGGGCGTCCAGCAGAACGCCTTCGGGGGCGTTGCGGGGGGCTGACCCCCGCAGAGGGGGATAGCGAAGGACCCTAAGCGCAAGCGGCGGGCCGGAGCGAAGGGGGAGACTTCCCCCTCTTGGAGAACGACTATAAAACAAAAAACTTCTGAGACGAGGGCGAAAAAACAGGCGCAGGATTTCACGCGGAACCGGAAAATGAGTGAGCCTGATCCAAAACTAACGGATGGCGCGCGAACACGCACGGTTTTGGGACAGGCTCAAATAACCGGTTGTCTTTTTTTCTCTCCTTTATAAAAACACTCAAACCCTATAGAATAGAATACATGGCTGTATCTGTAACCCTGCTTCCTAAAAAACTTCGTGTTCCGGTCAGTCACAAGGCCATGCCGGTGGAACCGAGTGTTTCAAGTTTTGAGCGTTTTGACGATCTCTATGAAAACAGAGACTATCTGACCAAACAGATCATAACTTATATCGGAAACAAGCGGTCTCTTTTGGGCTTTATCACGAAAGGGATTCAAATTGTCCAAAAACGTCTCCAAAAGAATAAATTGGACATCTTTGATGTTTTTACCGGGTCGGGCATTGTCGCGCGTCATTGCAAACAATGTTCGCGTCTCCTTATGGTGAATGATTTGGAAAAATACGCCGCTGTTACCAGCGAATGTTATTTGTCGAACAAGAATAAGTTAAATATGCCGCGCTTGCAGGACATATATCTCGGACTCCTCGCGGACGCCGCGCATAAGCCTTTACAAGAAGGAATTATCGCCCAATTATATTCCCCGAAAAACGATAACGATATCCAAAAGAATGAGCGGGTTTTTTATACCCGCAGAAACGCGATGTATATCGACACCATGCGGAATCTTATTGACACGGTTCCCCTTCAATATCAAAAATACTTTCTTGCTCCGTTAATCGCGGAAGCCTCAATTCACGCAAACACTTCCGGTGTGTTCAAGGGCTTTCATAAAAACAAGGAAACCGTCACAGGGCAATTTGGCGGCAGTAACCGCGACGCGCTCTTGCGTATAAAAGGGGATATTACCTTGCCTTTTCCGGTCTTGAGCAATTTTAATGGTGAATACAAGGTATATAACGGAGATTCAAACGTGATTGTAAAAGAAGCGCCGGAAGTTGATTTAGCGTATCTGGATCCTCCTTACAACCAGCATCCTTATGGCTCAAATTATTTTATGCTCAACCTGATACTCGAAAACAAGTATCCTGAAAGCGTCAGTAAAATTGCCGGGATTCCCCATAACTGGAATCGTTCCGCCTATAACAAAAAGCAGGGTGCTTACGAGGCTTTAGCCGATTTAGTTACCAATATAAAAGCAAAATTTGTTCTTATTTCGTTCAACTCCGAAGGATTCATTTCTCTGGATGCAATGAAAACAATGTTAAAGAAAATCGGAAAGGTTCAGGTCTTGGAAACCGCCTATAATACGTTTCGTGGATGCCGGAATCTTTCCCGTCTTGCCGGACAGGGTGCCCGCGCCATTCATGTTACTGAATATCTTTATTTATTGGAAAAATGAGATGAACGTATAAAAAAGAATGACGAAACCAAAGGACTATAGTCGTTCTCCTTAGAGCCTGTTCAAAATCTCCTCAAAGTCTGTTTAAAAACCCAGCAAAAGGGGGAAAGCCTTCCCCCTCGCTCCGGTCTACGCCCTACGCTACCCCCTTCAACGGGGGTCAGACCCCCGTAACGC
>JAISZQ010000189.1 GCA_031269165.1 Spirochaetaceae bacterium | reverse complement strand
ATGGTTTGAGCCGTCCTCCGCTACCCCTTTCAACGGGGGTCAGACCCCCGTAACACCCCCGGATCACAGCGGAGGCTTATTGTCACTATCCAAAAACTATGATAGTCTGATATACGGTTAAAGAAATGGAAAGCTCTATGGAGAACAAAAACGTGTCATGGAGGAACGCCATGAATAACGGCACTCTTTCGCTGATTATCCCCTGTTACAACGAGGAGGGGACAATCGCGGACTGCATTCAACGGGTAATCGCGCTTATGGAGACGAGGAATCCTGCGGGGGGGGGGGTATACGGAACCCTTTCCCTTGAAATTATCGTCGTTGACGACGCTTCCACCGACAGCAGCGCCCGGATTATCGAAAACCTTGCGGCGCGGCATCCTGTAATCCAGTTACTAAAACACGAAAAAAATCGCGGGAAGGGCGCGGCGATAAAAACCGGCCTGCTGCACGCAAGCGGGGATTTTGTCGGCATTCAAGACGCGGACGCCGAATATGACCCGAAAGACTACCTTGCGATGCTCGAACCGCTTGCCGCCGGCAAAGCGGACGTTGTCTACGGGTCGCGTTATCTTAAGCCGGATACGCGGCGGGTGCTGTATTTTTGGTACACGTGGATGAACAAAACGCTCACGGCGTTTTCGAATATGTTTACCAATCTGGACATCACGGATATGGAGACCTGCTATAAATTATTCCGCCGGGAAATTATTCAAAAAATCGCGCCGGAACTCAAAGAAGAGCGTTTCGGCTTTGAGCCTGAGGTAACGGCAAAAGTGGCGGCGGCGCGGTGCCGCGTATACGAATACGCCATTTCCTACAACCCGCGTTCCTACGAGGAAGGGAAAAAAATCGGCTGGAAAGACGGCGTTCACGCGCTCTATTGCATCTTTCACTACAGCGCCGCCACCGCGCCGCTTCCCATGCAGATACTGCTCTATCTCTTTATCGGCGGCGTGTCGATGCTGGTCAACATCACCAGTTTCTACGCGCTGTCCCGTCTTGGCGTTCCGCTCTCTGCCGCGATAGGTAGCGCGTTTGGGATCGCCGCGCTCTGTAATTATCTGCTCTGCATACAGATACTGTTCCGGCACAAGGCTCGCTGGAATACGGCGGGGGAAATTCTTCTGTATCTGCTTTCCGTGACGGTGATGGGATGTATTGACTACGGCGTGACAAGCGTGCTGATTCACTTTGCGTGGAACTCGCTTTGGGCGAAATTCTGGGCGGCGGTAGTGGGGTTTGCCGGGAATTTCTTGCTGCGCCGTTTTCTGATTTTTCCGGAAAAAAGATCGCGGAACCCACGTTGAGTCGGCGCGGTTATATCGAGCCGCATTGTTTAAGGAGAGAATATGTTATTTTTATTGGTATCGTCCGCGCTATGTCTGCTGTTACTCGCCGGGTTTGGTTGTTTGTTCGGCAGACTGGCCGGATTCGCGCCGCGTAACCCGTGGCTCTATGTATGGCTGGGGATTTTTGCCGCCGGTACGCTCGCCATGCTCGCGTCACTTTTTGTACCGCTGAACATGGTAGCCCTCGTTGTTTTTGCGGTGTTGGGAGGGCTGGGCGTTCCGTCGTGGTGTCGCGCGTATATCCGGTCGGCGGGCTTACCGGGGGATTGCGGCTTGCGGGCTGTTTCCGTCGGCACTCAGACGGCGCGGCCAGGACTTGCGGAAACAAAAATCTTCGGGTTGAGCGCGTTTCTTTTTTTCTTCGCCTTTATTTGTTTGTTCGCGTATGTATCTTTTAGGGGAGCGTATGATACGGACTTGTATCACGCTCAAATAATCCGCTGGTACAACGAGTACGGCACGGCCCCCGGCGTGGGAAACCTGCACGAACGGCTCGCGTTCAATTCGCTCTGGCATGCGCTGGCGGCGTTGTTCGACAATGGCGTTTGGGATAACCGCAGCGAATGGCTCATGCCCTGCATTATGCTTTCAGGCGGCGTTTTTTATTTTTTGCACGAACTATGCTTCGAGAAACAAAACGCCGCGCGCGTTTACGCTCTGTGTCTGCTGGTATGGCTGGGGCTCACTGCGAGAGGACTCATCCGCTCAGGCCCCACTCTTTATTATGATGATCCGCCGATGATACTCAACGCGATTGTCGTGCTGGAAGCGTACCTCTTAATTATCGGTGACAGCCATTTCAAAACGGCGAACATAAACAAAACGCTTGCCCTGATCTTAGTGCTTGCCGCAACCGCATTTCTGATAAAGCCGTCCGGCGCGATTACCGTCGTCGGCTCCGGCCTTCTCGCGCTGTTCCTGCTTGTTCGCAGTAAAAGGCCCGTAACGGACTGGCTCCGCGTCTTTGCGCCCGCCTTTTGCGCGTTCTGCGTGTGGGTCGCAAAAAATATTTTTCTCAGCGGCTACCCGTTGTATCCCGTGCCGATCTTCGCACTCCCGCTCGACTGGACGATGCCATTTGAAAACGCAAACGGTAACTACCAGGCGGTCGTGGGCTGGGCGCGTATGCCCGGTCCCGCTTATCTGCAATCTCTGGAAAACGGCTTCTTGTTCTGGTTTGTGCCCTGGCTCAAACGTCAGTATTCGTCCATTTCTTTATCGGTGGTACCGGCCTGTGTGGTTTGGATTTTGGTTATGCGCCATAAATATTCGAAGCGGGCACTCTTTTTCCTGCTGTGGACAACGCTGACCATCGTGTACTGGTTTGTAACCGCGCCCAATCAGCGCTTCGGGCATGGGTTTTTCTGGACGCTACTCGCGGCAGCACTGATGTCCGCTGTGCCGGAAACCCCTCGGTTTGATCTTAAGGCGGTCTGGAAATACGCGGCGGTCAGAGAGGCGTTTTTCATCGTGTGGACGCTGGGCATCGTGAGTGCGCTTACCATGAATATTGCGCGGGATCGTTACTCGGTGTGGTCAATAGGAACAACGCCCGCCCGTCCGGTCAAGGAATATACGGTGAACGCCTCGCATCCTTTCGGGATCTGGGTTCCCGCCGATGAAAAAGACGACCGCACCGGGAATTCCCCGCTTCCGAGCACTCCCTATCCCTCAGACCGCCTGGAGATGCGCGTCCCCGGTGATTTGGGGAAAGGCTTCCGTCCGCAACAGCCCTGAGCACGATCTGATCGGCGAGGCTGTTCCTTGGTAAGGTTGCGGATCAAAGGCCGGAGATATTCTATCCTTTGTGAAAACGAGGTGATTTTCCGTGCATAATCGCGAATACGCGCAACTTTTTTTACGCTTGCGGAACCATCCGGTCGAATTCCGTCGTAAGGACATCGAGACCCGCGCCTGAAAACACCGAAATCCCGATCACCCGTTCTTTGGGGAGGCTTTCTTGCAACTCGGCAAGCCGCGCCTCTGTCCCTTCGCCGTCGAGTTTTGTACCAATGATAAGCCGCTTTTTCTTGAGCAAGTCTTGGGAAAACGCTTTGAGCTCGGCCTTGAGCGCGGCAAAAGCCTTCAGATAGGTGTCGTCCGTTAAGTCAATCAAAAAGGCCAGCGCGCTTGTCCGGGAAATATGTTTCAGAAACTCGATGCCCAGCCCAACGCCGGTGTGGGCCCCCTCGATAAGGCCGGGAATATCCGCCAAGATGATGTCGCGGCGTTCCGGCATCACGAGTACCCCCAGGTTGGGAATCTTTGTCGTGAATGGATAGGGCGCGATCTTAGGCCGGGCGTTGGTGAGCCGGTCAAGCAACGAAGACTTTCCCGCATTGGGAAACCCCACGAACCCGATGTCCGCGACGATCTCCAGCACGACACGGAGTTTTCTCGTCTCGCCCTCTTTACCCGGCAACGCCCTCCGGGGGGCTTGGTTTACCGAACTCTTGAAATGAATGTTTCCCCAGCCGCCGTTTCCGCCCTTCAAAAACAGAAAGTCGCTTGAGTCTTTTGCAAAATCATGGATTGCGGCATTGGTCTCAAAGTCCCGCACAACCGTCCCCGGCGGAAGAGGAATAACGAGATCCTCACCGTTCCTGCCGAAACGCTGGGAACCCTCCCCGTCGTGACCATTTTCCGCTTTGAATAAGGGATTACGCCTGAGGTGATAGAGCGTCCGCAGGTTATGCCGCACCGTGAAAACCACATCGCCGCCTTTTCCCCCGTCGCCACCTGCCGGCCCGCCTTTGGGCACATATTTTTCGCGCCGAAACGCGACACAGCCGTTACCACCCTTGCCCGAAACAACCTCGATAACGGCCTCATCGACAAAAGTGTTCAAACTACCGTTGCAAGTTTTCTGCCGCGTCTCTGAACAAAGGCCACCTTCCCGTCGGCAAGCGCGAACAACGTGTAATCACCGCCCGTCCCGACATTCGCGCCCGCATGGATCTTCGTCCCCCGCTGACGCACGATGATGGTTCCAGCCTTCACCGCCGTACCGTCCGATGCCTTGATGCCGAGATACTGCGGATTTGAATCGCGCCCGTTTTTCGCGCCCGACCCGCCTCTTTTCCGTGCCATGTTATACTCCTATTTGGTACTATTCAGTTGGGGGGAAGTCTCCCCCCTCGCTCCAGCCCGCCGCTTGCGCTCTGGTCTTACGCTACCCCTCTCAGCGGGGGAGTTCCCCCGCAACACCCCCCGATCACGGTGGCAACTGAATAGTTTCTCCTCTCGTTAAGCGGGAAACGGGAGTCGGACCCGCGACATCCACCTTGGCAAGGTGGCGCTCTACCACTGAGCTATTCCCGCATGAGCCGCACAGCGACCCTGACTAATCCAGCATAACACGTTCGCAAAAAAGTGTCAAGAGGCCCTCAAAAAAACATTGCGAATTTTTTCCCGCCCCGGCAACCGATAAATATCGAAATCTTTGTCCACGCTGATAATCTCGCGGATGCCGCTCTTTTCGGCGGTAACGACCAGCGTCGCGTCGGCCAGATCCATCGGCAGATCCGCATATTTTTCGGTTAACGCGATGATACGCGGGAGATCGTTCTGGTTGATGTCGCTCAGAATGACACCTTTCGCCAAGACCCAGTTGAAAAAGTCGAGTTGCGCCCCCACGTCAAACCCCAGCATATAGGAGGTTTCGGTAAAAACCGCGAGCGTGCTCACAAACTGATATTCGTCTTTCCGCAAAAATTCGATGATCTGCCGATGATACAGGTCACCCCGGTCAAAAAGCGCGATGAGCGGCCCGGCGTCAATCAGGATGGTACTTTGCATGGAGTTTTTCCTTTACCAGCGTCTTATAGGTGGACGACAGATCATCGCGCCCGGAGGCATAACGGCCAAAAAGCCCCTCGCCAAGCGCAAATGACCCACAACCGGCTACCTCGCGTTCAAAATACAGATCAAGCGACTCCTTGACGATGAGAGACTTCGTTTTGTGTCTCAGCCTTGCCAACGTGTTCATCCGGTCGGCCGTCTCCCGTGGCAACCGTGCCGTGGTTAATACCGTTTGCGCGTTCATAATCATACGCTCCTCTTGTCTCATGTTACGCAGCATCCGCAGATTGCCCGCAACACAAGGAATAATACTAAGTGTAACACAAAAAAAAGATTTGTCAAGAGACTGCGGAGGACGGTAGGGCAACGTCATTTACTTTCGGGAGGGTGGCCTTAAGACGGTACGGGATGGGGGGCGTTGCGGGGGGCGGGCCCCCCGCTGAGGGGGATAGCGTAAGCCCCTAAGCGCAAGCGGCGGGCTGGAGCGAAGGGGGAGACTCGGCAACTTGTTGCCGTCCCCCTTTTTATGTTTTCTTGGGCGAAGCACTCTATATCCTATTTTTTTGAATTCGGAATTGCCGGCACTGCGCGCGCATGGAAAATGGATAACGGAGGTTGCGCGTTCTATCATCCTCATTATCCACGTTCCATTTTTCATTTTCAATTTCCCCGAAGGGGGTTAAATCACCGTTCCCGGATAGAGAACGGCGTTTTTGGGGATCACGATGATACCGTCGATGATGTGATACCCGTCGTAGCGGCCGTCCTGGCGGTTCAGATTGTCGATACCGATACGGCAGTCGTCGCCGATGCGGGCGTTTTTGTCGATGATCGTCCCATTGATGCGGGCCCCTTTGCCGATACCGATGTTCGGAATCCGCGCCTCGTGGTTCGCGTGTTTCTGCTGCTCATTTTCGTAGAAGTCCGCACCCATGCACACGACCCCGTTAAAACACGCGCTCGCCTCAATGACCGTCCGCACGCCGACCACCGAATTGGTGATCGAAGCGTTGGTGATGATACAACCTTCGCTGGCGATGGACTGGTTCATATTGGAAAAATTCATCTTGGACGGCGGCAAGTTGCCGATGTAGGTGTAGAGCGGACGCTCCTCGTCGTAGATGTCGAAATCCGGCTTCAGCGTCGTCAGGTTCAGATTCGCCTCGTAGAAACTGCGGATCGTTCCGATGTCTTCCCAATACCCGTTGAAGATGTAGGAGTTCACCTTGAGTTTCGAGATCGCATCGGGAATAACCTCTTTGCCGAAATCGATAAGCTCGTTGTCCAGACATTTGTCCATCGCCGCCGCGCTAAACACATAGATACCCATTGAGGCAAGATAGCGGTCGCCCCTCGTGTCGGCGGGTTTCAACTCGTCCGGCGCCTTAAAGTCGGCAATATCCTTTGTCGGCCCCGGCTTTTCGAGAAACTCCGTGATGATATTTTTCTTGTTTGATTTCAGAATTCCCAAATCACTTGCCGCTTCACGGGTAACCGTCGTACAGGCGATCGTAATATCGGCTGCCGCTTCCTTGTGTTTCCGAATCATGTCGTTCAGATCCATGCGGTAGAGCTGGTCGCCGGACAAAATCACATAGTACTGAGGATTTTGGGCGCGAAAGTGGATAAAATTCTTCCGCACCGCATCCGCCGTCCCCTTATACCAGCCTGAGCGTTCTGAATCCATCGCCTGCTCCGCCGGCAGAATCTCGACAAACCCATGCGAAAACGTGTCAAAAACATACGTCTTCGCAATGTGCACGTGCAACGATGCCGAGTTGAACTGGGTCAGAATGTAGATTTGACGGAGATTCGCGTTGATGCAGTTTGAAATAGGAATATCCACAATCCGATATTTTCCGCCAAAAGGCACGGCCGGCTTCGACCGCTCCGCCGTCAGGGGACGCAAACGAGTGCCCTCCCCTCCTCCAAGTACGATAGACAAAACTTCCGCCATAACAGACCTCCTTGACGTTAGAATGAACCTGCCGAGGGAAACGCGATAATTTGACGCCTTGCCAACTACCGTTGACGCATCATCGTTTCCCTAAGGAACACGCTCGTTTCATGACACTTTCTCTTCCAAGCGATGGCTTTCATCACGCCTGTCTCTCGATTTTCTCAATTTAAGATTGACAAGCGAAACAAACAAGTACAGTATACGCTATGCATAAAGGAAAGTCAAGAGAAAAACTTGTGTCTGTCAAGGCGCAATAGAAATGTCCTCATCCTTCATGCGGCATGAGAATCTGCATGGCCTTTTTCAGATATTTTACCTCCTCAACGAGGAGCGGTTTCGTACAGTAACCGACTTTGTGGACAGACACGCAATAGTGAGCCTGTTCCAAAACCGTGCGCGGTTAGCGCACAGTCAATTAGTTTTGGCACAGCCTCCAGCGCTAAAAATTCACCCGTTTACGTTATTGACAGTGCCGCGCACTCCCCTTTCCGCCCGGTGAGAATGTCAAGGCCGTGCCCCAGCGTACCGATGATGAACGAAAGATTTTCCCGCACC